>CAZTNO010000341.1:0-2469 GCA_964614865.1 uncultured Clostridia bacterium | reverse complement strand
ACCGTGGCATTCGGCCGCCGATCCGGGCCCGTCTGCGTCGTCAGGCGCACCTCTGCGGTGCTCACGTAGCTTCCAACTACGCTCCGCTCCTCGATGCACGCCTTCCTTGCATCCAGACCCGTCTCGACGCCCTGGAGTTCTCACGCCAGGTGGCGGATCCAGGCTGCCCCTCGATCCTCAGCCAAACTCGTGGCCCTTGGCGACGGGGCCTGAAGCGACGGGGATCAAGGCCACTCAAGGCTCGCTCGAAGCTTCACCCAACGGGTGAAAGAGGGCCGCAGGTCAGGTGGGCGCGGCAAGATAGGTGCGAGACGTAGCGCGCCAAGAAAAATGCCTGACATCACGAATTTTTCTTTCTGATCAGGCAAGGAAAACCCCGCCGGCGTTGAATCTTGTGTCATCACCAGCAAGAGCTCAGCACCAGAGGGGTAACTGCATCATGGCACAAGGCGTCCTTCCCTTCAAGATCGAGCCGACCGAGGAGTCGAACGGGCTGACTTCGCTGGCCGGTCTGCCAGCCTACCTGGAACTTGGGCACGTCCTCGGGCTGGCTAAGTCGCTGGCCCAGCACCTGAAACTGCGGGACGGCGGCCAGGGCTACTCCGACTCCCAGATGGTGATGGCGTTGGTGATGATGCTGCTGGCCGGCGGGGACTGCGTGGACGACCTTCGGCGGCTGGAGGGGGATGACGGATTCTGCCGGGTCCTGCGTCGGGTGGAGTTTGCCGGACTGCCCCGGGAGGAGCGGCGCGCCCAGGAGAGGCGCTTCAGGAAGGAGCGTCGCCGGGCAGTTCCTTCTGCCAGCGCAGCGCGCAGCTATCTTCAGGAATTCTGCGTTCCCGAGGAGGCTCAGCGAGCCCAGGGGAGCGCCTTCATCCCCCCGCGGTCGGAGGGGCTGAAGGCGCTGGCCAAGGTGAATAAGGACCTGGTGGCTTCGGTCCAGGCACGGTCACCCATGGCCACCGCCACGCTGGACTTCGACGCAACGCTCGTAGAAGTCACCAAGGAGTCGGCTCTCTATTGCTATAAGGGCTTCCGGGGTTTTCAACCCCTGAACGCCTGGTGGGCTGAGCACGAGTTGATGCTGCACACCGAGTTTCGGGACGGAAACGTGCCAGCCGGCTTCGACCTGCTGCGATTCCTCCAGGAGTCGCTGGAGATGCTGCCTGCGGAGGGGGTGGAGCGTGTGATGGTGCGCTCGGACACGGCGGGGTATCAGGTGGACTTCCTGCGCTATATGGCCGAGGGCAGGAGCCGATTCGGCCGCATCGAGTTCGCCGTCGGCGCCGATGTCACGCCCGCCCTGAAGGAAGAGGTGGCCCGAGTCCCTGAGTCGGCGTGGAAACCCTTCCGGCGCTGGAACGAGCGGAAGAAGGAGTGGGAGGAAACGGGCCGCGAGTGGGCCGAGGTCGTCTACGTTCCCGACTGGATGGCCCGCAAGAAGGACAGCCCGGACTATCGCTTCCTGCTGATTCGGGAACCTCTCTCGGAGCAGCCGCTTCCGGGGATGGAGTCGCAGCTCAAGCTCCCCTTTCCGACCATGGAATTCGAGCAGAAGGGGCAGAAGGCGATTTACAAGCTCCACTGCGTGATCACTAATCGCGATGGCGCAGGGGACGACATCCTGCGCTGGTATCACGAGCGCTGCGGGAAGAGCGAGGAAGCCCACGCCATCCTGAAGCACGACCTGGCCGGAGGTAACCTTCCGTCCAAGTACTTCGGCGTGAACGCCGCATGGTGGTATCTGCAGATCATAGCGATGAACCTGAGCGCCGCGATGAAGCGGCTGGTCCTGGCCCCCATGGACGAGAGCTGGAAGACCCGGCGGTTCAAAGCCCTCCGCTTCCTGCTCATCGGCCTGCCGGGCCGGGTCGTGGACCACGCCCGCAACCTGATCCTGCGGGTGGGAGCTGAAGCCAGTGCTCTGCTGGAGGAGATTCGACTCCGCGTGAAGGGCCTGGTCCGTGCGCCCGCCTGACGAGACCCGCCGCTTCGAGTGCCCGACCGAGCTCCAGCTGACCAACCATGCAGCTGGAACCAGGCGGAGCCATGCCGCCAGGCGCCCTCACCGCCGGTGCGGCGAGCCCCGCGGCCCTCCGCCGTGGCCAATCGCCAGCCCTTCCACCTCGCGCCGGCCCGATCACACCATCGGGAACGCCGGATGGACGCCCCATGTCCTGCGCCGCCGACCCAGGCTGCGGATTCTGGCATCCCTGGATCCGCCACCTGGGGGCCCTGAAGGCGCAACAGGGACGTCTGAGGCTGCTGACCGAGCCGGCTGGCCCCGTGCAGAATCTGAGAACTGGCGCCAGACCCGCACACCTGTGGCAGGACTCCACAATGCCCGAAGGAAGGGTGGCGCGTGAAGAATGCAGTCAGGTCCCCGGGCCTGCTGGCAGCACTCGTCGTTGCGGCCGTAGCCATTGGCGTCTTCTGGATCCGTTGGACCTACTGCCTTCAAGGCCCCCA
>CAZTNO010000340.1:0-2489 GCA_964614865.1 uncultured Clostridia bacterium | reverse complement strand
CTGAAGTCGGCCTACGACGACAACCTGAAGGACTACAAGGGCCAGAGCATCCCGCAGCTCTTCCACCCCAACGCCTTCATCCTGCTGTCGAACGGGTCGCAGACCCGCGTCGGCACGCTGACCAGCCCGTGGGAGCACTTCTTCGAGTGGCGGCGGATCGACGACGAGACCGAGGCGGGTTCGACCTCGCTGGAGACCGCGATCCGGGGGCTGTGCGACAAGCGGCGGCTGCTCGACCTCGTCGAGAACTTCACCGTGTTCGAGACGGCGCGGGGCGGGCTGATCAAGAAGGTGGCCAAGAACCACCAGTACCTCGGGGTGAACAAGGCCATCGCCCAGATGGTGAAGCTGCGGGAATCCGGCGACCGCGAGGCAGCGAAGAAGCTCGGCGTCTTCTGGCACACCCAGGGTAGCGGCAAAAGCCTGTCGATGGTGTTCTTCACCCAGAAGGTACTGAGGAAGCTCCCTGGCAAGTGGACCTTCGTGATGGTCACCGACCGGGCCGAACTCGACGACCAGATCTACAAGACCTTCACCGCCACCGGGGCGATCACCGGGGCCGAGGTGCAGGCCACCAGCGCAGAGAACCTGAAGCAACTGCTGCGGGAAGACCACCGCTACGTCTTCAGCCTCATCCAGAAATTCCGCACCGACAAGGGCGAGGCCTACCCGAAGATCTCCGACCGGGACGACATCATCGTCATCACCGACGAGGCGCACCGCAGCCAGTACGACGTGTTCGCGCTCAACATGCGCAACGCCCTGCCGAATGCCGCCTTCCTCGGCTTCACCGGCACCCCGCTGATTGCCGGGGAGGAGGAGCGCACCCGCGAGGTGTTCGGCGACTACGTGTCGGTGTACGACTTCGCCCGCTCCATCGAGGACGGGGCCACGGTGCCGCTGTACTACGAGAACCGCACTCCCGAGCTTCAGATCATCAACGACAACCTGAACCACGACATCGAGCGGCTGCTGGAAGAGGCGGAGCTCGACGAGGAGCAGGAGAAGAAGCTGGAGCGGGAGTTCGCCCGCGAATACCACCTGATCACCCGCGACGACCGCCTGGAGACCATCGCCGCCGATCTGGTGAAGCACTTCCTCGGTCGCGGCTACCGGGGCAAGGCCATGATGGTCTGCATCGACAAGGCCACGGCGGTGCGGATGTACGACAAGGTGCAGACGCACTGGAAGAAGCATCTGGCCGAGCTGGAAGCGCAACGCAAGACCGCCAGCGGCGACGCCAGGGAGACGCTCGCCGATAAGATCATGGTCATGCAGACCACCGACATGGCTGTGGTGGTGTCGCAGTCGCAGAACGAGATCGAGGAGCTGAAGGGAAAGGGCCTGGACATTGTCCCGCACCGCCAGCGCATGGTCAGCGAGCACCTGGACGAGCAGTTCAAGGATCCCGATGGTGAGCTGCGGCTGGTCTTCGTCTGCGCGATGTGGATCACCGGCTTCGACGTGCCGACCTGCTCCACGCTCTACCTCGACAAGCCGATGCGCAACCACACCCTGATGCAGACCATCGCCAGGGCGAACCGTGTCGCACCGGGCAAGACCGCTGGCCTGATCGTCGATTACGTGGGCATCTTCCGTAACCTTCAGGACGCCCTGCGGATCTACGCCAAGCCCAACCAGCCGGGGCAACTGCCGATCAAGGACAAGGCGGCGCTGGTCGAGCAACTCGAAGGGCTGCTGCGGGACGCGCAATCGTTGTGCACCCGCCTCGGGATCGACCTGAGCGGGATCGTGAACACCCCGCCCGCACAGCGCCTGGAAGCCCTGCAGAAGGCCATGGACGTGATCCTCGAAGCCGGGGAAGACAAGACCAAGGCCTATCTTTTGCTGGCTGGTCAGGTCGCCCGGACCTTCAAGGCCATCCTCCCCGACCCGGAAGCCAACGCGCATGCGCCCACCTCGGTGCTGGTCGCCTATCTCGGGGCGATGATCAAGGCCCTGCGTCCGCCACCGGACATCTCAGGGGTGATGAACGACCTCGATGCGCTGCTCGACGACTCCATCGCCACCGAGGGCTACCGCATCGGGGAGCGACCGGAAGCCGAGGCCCTGATCGACCTGTCGCAGATCGACTTCGCTGCTCTCCAGAAGAAGTTCGAGGAAGGTAAGAAGGCCACCGAGACCGAGAAGCTGAAGGGGCAGATCGAGAAGAAGCTCGACAAGATGGTCCGGGAGAACAAGGGCCGGATCGACTTTCTGGAGAAGTTCCAGAGGCTCATCGAGTCCTACAACTCATCGAGCCACAACCTGGAGGCCTTCTTCAAGGAGCTGATGCACTTCGCCCAGAACCTCACCCAGGAGGAACAGCGGGCCACCCGCGAGAACCTGAGCGAGGAAGAGCTGGCCATCTTCGATCTCCTGACCCAGCCCGAACCCGAGCTGTCCGAGAAGGAGAAGCACGAGGTGAAGAAAGTGGCGAAGGACATGCTCGCCAAGCTGAAGGCCGAGAAGCTGGTGCTGGACTGGAA
>CAZTNO010000339.1:0-2493 GCA_964614865.1 uncultured Clostridia bacterium | reverse complement strand
TACCAGAAGATGGCCCAGCACCGCGAAAAAGTCCTCTCCTCCGGCCCGTCGGACGGCCTGGAAGCCCTCAAGGAGGCCATGGCCGCCTACTTCAAGCAGTACGCCATCTCGTTGGAAAAGAAGGACATCGTGATCGCCACCGGCGGCTCCGAAGCGATCCTGTTCGCCTTCAACGTGATCGGCGATCCCGGCGACGAGATCATCATTCCCGAGCCTTTCTACACCAACTACAACGGCTACGCATCCCTGTCCGGGCTGAAGGTGGTGCCGGTGCCCACCGAAGCCGAAACCGGCTTCCACCTCCCGCCGATGGAGGAGTTCGCCAAGCGCATCACCCCGCGCACCCGTGCCATCCTGCTGTGCTCCCCCAACAACCCCACCGGCACCGTGTACAGCGAAGCCGAGTTGCGGCAGATCGGCGAGCTCGCCAAAGCGCACAACCTGTATCTGATTGCCGACGAGGTCTACAAAGAGTTCACCTACGAGGGCAAGCGCCACTTCTCGGTGTTGCAGCTGACGGGGCTGGAAGACCGGGTGATCGTGGTCGATTCGGTCTCGAAACGCTACTCCGCCTGCGGAGCGCGCATCGGAGCGGTGATCAGCAAGAACGAGCAGGTGATGCACGGCGTCCACAAGTTCGCCCAGGCCCGCCTCTGCCCCCCCACCCTGGAACAGATCGGCGCCATCGGCGCCTACAGCTTGCCCCTCGACTACTTCCGCGAGGTCATGAACGAATACCAGCGCCGGCGCGACATGCTGTTCAAGATCCTGACCAGCCACCCCGACATCGTCTTGCAAAAGCCCGAAGGGGCCTTCTACATCATGGCCAAGCTGCCCATCCAGGACTCCGATGCCTTCGCCCGCTGGCTGCTCACCGATTTCCAGCACAACCAGGAAACGGTGATGGTCGCCCCGGGAGCGGGGTTCTACAGCACTCCCGGCCGCGGCAAGAGCGAAGTCCGTCTGGCCTACGTGCTGGAAACCGGTAAACTCGAACGGGCCGGCAACCTGCTGCTCGAGGCGTTGAAGCAGTACCGTCCCTGACCTTTTCCCTTTCCGGAAACCAGCCGGGCAGGAGGGCCGTTTTCGATGAAGCCGGTGATCCGCCTTCATGGCGTCTCCACCCGGAACCTCAAGGGGCTGTCCGTGGAGATCGCCTCCGGCTCCCTGGTGGTGGTCACCGGCCCCAGCGGCGCCGGCAAGGCGAGCCTGGCCATCCATACCCTCTACTGCGAAGGGCTGCTGGGGTACATCGAGGCCCTGGCCCCCGACCTCCGCATGCGCCTCGACCTGGTGGAACGCCCGCTGCTGCTGTCCTCGGAAAACCTGCCCGCCGCCGTCTGCTGGCGCGCCTCGGAGGCTTGTTCCGAGCCCCGTGAAACGGTGGCCCGGCTCTCCGGAGCCCTCGACAACCTGGCCGCGCTGTACGCCTACGGGGCTACCCTGCACTGCCCGGGTTGCCAGCGCCCGCTGCGCAAATATACCGTGGACGAGATCGCCCGCGAGCTCTCCACAACTGCCGGACTGCCGGTCCGGATCGGTTTTCGTGATCCGGGTGGGGTCGCCGCCTTGCTTGGCCACGGCTTTTCCTTTTGCTGGGATGGTGAAAAGCGCCGGCCAATCACCGCCGAAATGGAGGGGCGCCCCCTGTGGGTCTGGGTCGACGAAATCCACGACCCCGCTGCCGATCCCGGCAGGGTGCGGGAAGCCCTGGAGCTGTGCCGGACCTTTTCGGGTCGCAGCGTGCTGGTTTCCAGCAGAGACGGGCAACGGGAGTTCGCCTTCCACCTGGAATGCCCCGCCTGCGAGCGGGTTTTTGCCCCCCCCCGCCCGGCAGGCTTCGCCCCCCCGTTTTCACCGGCGGTGCTGGACTACCGGCTCGACGGACAGACGATTGCCGACTGGCTGAAGTTGCCCCTGGGTCAGGCTGCGGTTGTCGCCAAAGCCTGGCAGGAACGCTTCGCGGGCACCTCGCTGGCGGGGTGCGCCGCTGAACTGGCGGAGCGGCTGCAAAACCTGAAACAAACGGGACTCGGCCATCTTTCGCTGGACAGGGCAGCAGCCAGCCTCTCCTCGGGCGAACGGCAGCGCCTCTCGCTCGCGGCAATCCTCGGCGGCCCGGGGTGCGACGCATTGCTGGTGCTGGAGTATCCGAGCGCCGGCCTGCTTTCCCAAGAAGTCGCGGGCCTGATCGAATCGCTCTGCCGGGCCTGCCGCCGGGGCAACACCGTGGTGGTCATCGACCACGACGAATCCCTGGCCCGGGCGGCCGACAAGGTGCTGGCCCTGGGGCCCGGGTCGGGAGACAGGGGGGGGCAATGGCAGAGCGCCCCGCCCGCCCCCCTTCGGCCCCTGGCCCCGGTGGCCACCCCTTCCCGTTGGCTCGATTGTCCCCCCGCCACCCGGGGCAACCTGCGGGGATTCTCCTGCCGTCTGCCGCAAGGGGCGTTGACCCTGATCACCGGTCCCGCCGGGGCCGGCAAGACCACCCTG
>CAZTNO010000338.1:0-2517 GCA_964614865.1 uncultured Clostridia bacterium | reverse complement strand
AAGACCAGGAGCTTCCTACCCTTGAGGATGGCGTGGCCGCGCAGGTCGCCGACGAACTGCTCGATCTTGGGGTCGCCGGTGATCCCCATCCAGATCCGTTTTATCTCCTTCAGGAGGCTCAAGTCATCGTTCAGCCGGGTGAGGAAATCATCGGTGAACTCGTCGGCTTCGTATTTCTGTACCCGGTCCTGCTCCACCAGATTCAGCAGGGTCTCCTCGTTGTCCTCCTCCAGGAAGTCGTACACGTTCACCCGCTTGCTGATGTAGACCGTACCTTTCTCGACCATGGCGATGAACTTCTCATAGGAACCTATGAAGCGCTTGAGCGTGTTGCCGAAGGCGTGGAAACTGCTCTCCAGGCGCTTGACCAGGATGCCCTTCATGAACCCGCCGATGTTGCGCTGGGACTGGAGCTCCAGGGGGTCGAGCTGCTTTTTCAGGTAGAGCAGCGGTGTGTAGCGGGCGTAGCTGAACTTCTTGAGGTGCTCGATGGTGGCGTTGAAGATCCGTTCCTGCCGGGCGTCGAAGGTGTAGATCAGGCGCTGGGGATCGCCCAACTCGGGGAAGGAGAGCCCCTGTTTGGTGATGTCGTCTTTGAAGAAATTGACGACTTCGGAGCGGGTGCGGCGGACCATGACGTATTTGAGCACCTTCTCCCGGACGTCCCGCGAGACGCCCTTGATTTCGTTCGCGTAGCCGGGATCCGTTTTGTCATAACGGTCCAGGCGGCCCTTGAGGCCGGCGAAGAACTTCTCCAGGTCGGGAACCCCGGGGATCGTGCTCTTCTTGGGGATCTGGAAGAGCTTGAGCTGGCTGTAGATATCCTCCACGGAGTTGTTGAGCGGCGTGGCCGAGACCAGGATCACTTTCTTGCCGAAGCAGATCTGGTGGAGCTTCTCGTATCCTTGGGTGACTTCGTTGCGGAACCGGTGGGCCTCGTCGATGAAGATGAAGTCGAACTTGGCGGCCCCCTCTTTGATGACGTGATCGAGCTTGCCCAGGGACTCCACCTTGTAGCCGCGCACGCCGAACTCGAAGAAGGTCTCCTCCCAGTAATCCTTCAGCACGGGCGGGCAGATGACGAGGATCTTGCCCCGGAGCTGTTGGGCAAGCATGGCGGAGATGAAGGTCTTGCCGAGGCCGACCACGTCGGCCAGAAAAACGCCGTTGTAGGCGTCGAGGATCTTCTTCGCGGCGATGACGGCCTGTTTCTGATAATCCAAGTCCATGAAGCCTTCGGGCAGATAGGTCTCGAAATCCTCGTCGAGGTTGATGTCCTCCCGGAAGTGCTCGTAGAGGAATTTCAGATACAGATGGTAGGGAGTGATCTCGTCGTTGAGCCAGGTCTTGTCGTGGATGGTGTCCACATATTCGTGGGAAAGATCGACCGCGTCCTTCCAGAGTTCCTCGAACCGGGCTAGGGCGAATTCCACGTCCGCCCGGTTTTTCAACTCCACGTTGAACTCCCTGTTGGCGATGAGCCCCGCCTCGGAGAAGTTGCTGGAGCCGGTGATCACCCGCCCGAAATCGCGGTCGTCCTCGCCGAAACGGCTGATGTAAACCTTGGCGTGGAGGTTGCCGCCGGGGTAGGCTTTGATCTCCATCTTGCCGGAGCGCAGAAATTCGATGAATTTGCGGACCCCGATCTCCGTCTCAAAGCTGTCCGGGGAGCGATCCATCTCTGAGGTCACCGCTGCGGAGAAGATCTCCTTTGTTCGTTTATGGGATTCGAAATCCAGCGTTGACTGGGTCTGGAATGCATCGATGATCTCGAAGGCTTGGCGATCGACGTTCAGGCCGACGAGGATGCGGATCTTGTCGATGGAGGCAAAAGATTCGTGGAGTTTGTCAAAACCGCTGGTGCGGAAGTAGCCCACCAAGATGTCGAAGAACTTCACGTCCCGGAGGGTTCGCTGGAACCGGTCACGCAGCGTGGAACCTGGGTCATTGGTGAAGAATGTCAGGTCGTTTTGCATGGATGGGTTCTCTGTCGGTCCAGTGTGTGAAAGACGCCGTGCAAAGCTGCAATTCAATAGCAGATATCAAGTGGGAATGCCAGAACTTTGCAGTAAATTAACCAAACTGCAAGGTATCAAGACTCAGGGAAGACACGGTTCCCCATCCTTCTCCTGAACTGGGAAGGCCGCTCGTAGCGGTTCCCCTGGGTCCAGATCCCTTTCTCCTGGGTCTTGGCGTCCTGTTCCGCTTGAAGAAAGGGGCTGCGGTAAGGGCTCTTCAGATACTCCCTATAAGCCTCGGCCATGCCGGCGGCAATCATTTCCTGATTCACATTCCGCTCAGCCAGCCAGAGGATGGCGACCATCCGCCGGTAGCGGTCGATATCGCGGATTTCTACCCGGACGGTCTGCTGGCTGATCAGCGACGCCAGGTAGTTTCTGGAGTCGTTGCCAAAGGGCTCTCCCGGGATCTTTCCCTTGGGGGTCTCCGGCGCATCAATGCCGTAGAGGCGGACCTTCAGCTTGGTGCCTTCCGGCGTGATGGCCTGCACGGTGTCGC
>CAZTNO010000337.1:0-2517 GCA_964614865.1 uncultured Clostridia bacterium | reverse complement strand
CGCATACTCGTCGTGGGCGGTGACGAAGACGACCGGGGGGGCCTGGTCGCCGAGCAGCTCGAGGACGTCGAAACCGTCGAGCCGGGGCATCTGGATGTCGAGAAACATCAGGTCGGGAGATAGCTCCTGGACCCGGCGTACCGCCTCGACGCCGTGGGCGCACTCCCCGATCACCTCGATGTCGGGGTGGGCGGCGAGCTCCAGGCGCAGCGCCTGACGGGCCAGGGGCTCGTCGTCCACCAGCAAGGTCTTGATCGTGCGGCTCATAACGGATTGTCCTCCGCTGGCGGCCTCGACAGGGATATCTCAGCCCGAAACCAGCCGTTTTCGCGGCAGATGGCCAGGGCATTCCGGCCGGGCCATATCGCCTCCAGGCGCTCGCGCAGGGTGCGCAGGCCCAGTTGCTGCCCGGCGGGGTCGGGGGTGCCGGGGAGAGCCTCGAGGTTGGCCACCGTCACCTCCACCCTCCCGTCCCGGTTGCGGGCCGAGAGGTGCAGTTCGCCGCCTTCGAGGCGGGTGGCGATGCCGTGCTTGACGGCATTCTCCACCAGCGGCAGCAGCACGGCGGGCGGGCAGGGATACGTTTCGACTCCGGCCTCGATCCTGCGAACGACGACCAGCCGTTCCCCCAGGCGCACCTCCTCGATGGCCAGGTAACGCTCGACGTGTTCGAGTTCTTCGCCCAGCGACACCCACTCCCGCTCCTCGTGGCGCAGGCTCAGGCGCAGGAATTCGGCCAGGTCGAGGCAGAACCGCCGGGCTCTGGGCGGGTCGACCATGGTCAGGGAACTCAGCGAGGTCAGGCTGTTGAACAGGAAGTGGGGCTGGATGGTGGCCCGCAACCGGCGCAGTTCGGCCTGGGAAGCGGCGAGCCGGTCCTGGCTGGCCTGGCGTTCGGCCCTGGCCAAGCGCTCCAGGGAGAGGAGCAGGTAGTGGACCAGGCAGGCGGCGAGAAAGAGGGCCCCCCCCGCCAGGGCCAGCCCCGCCCACGTGTGTTGCCAGGCGGGAAGCCAGCGCGAAACCCGGAACAGGCGGTCGAGCCCCCCCGAGTACAGGCCGATGAGCACCGTCCAGCCCAGGGATACGGCCAGGGCCCCGCCGAGCAACACGACCAGATCGCGCAGCCAGCGGCGGTGGAACAACGGCGCCCAGCGGCACAACGAATAGGTGGAGAGCAATACGAACAACGCCAGGACCAGCGGCGGTACCAGCCAGCCCCAGGTGGCTCCAGCGCCCAGCCCGGTCGCCCGCCGGGCCAGCGAGGCCGCGACGGCGCATACCGGGAGCCAGGCCAGGACTGCCAGGGCCAGCAGTCGCAGGGAGCGGAAGGCCGGGTGCATTCAGTTGTGGATCTCGACGCCGCCGAAGATCGCGTTGCCGTTCACCACCACGTGGCGGATCTCCTCGGGCTTGAGCCCGTCCCGCAGCCGGGTCTTGTTCTCCATGCCGCCGAATATCGGGAAGCCCTTGACCGTGACCCGCCAGTGCTCGGGGACCCGGATCTCGATGCCGCCGAAGATGGCCTGGCAATGGATCTGCATCTCTTCGAGGGCGGTATCGGCGCCGCGGAAATCGAGGTCGCAGCCGCCGAACATGGCGTTCACCGAGCCGCCCCGCAGGGTCTTGCTGGTGTAGACATACTCGGCGCCGCTGAACATGGCCAGCACTTCGAACCAGTCCCGGTCGTGCGTTCCCGCCTCCGAGCGGTGGAAAACCCCCAGCAGGATCGGCGGCTGGCGGGTGCCATGCGATCTGGGCATCAGCAGCATGCGCACGCCGATGTAGACCAGGACCAGCGGCCACAGGCGGTTCCAATGCAGATGAAGGCCGGGGATCAGGTGCAGGTTGGCCTCCAGTAACAGCCCGCCAAACAGCAGCAGGAACAGGCCGTCCACCGTCTCGCCCCAACTGGTCGTGGCCAGCAGTTTCGTCGCTCCGACCAGCACCAGGATGGCGGGCCAGAAGTCCCACAGGTCGATGTCGCGGTGCCAGGTCAGGTTGTTGAACAGCAGCAGGACGCCGATGGCGATGATGGCCAGGGCCAGGATCACCCGGGAGCTGATGGTGCGCACGTTCTCTTGGGTCATGGTCTTCCTCCAGGCCGGGTGTCCGGGTGAATCCCGGGGCCGGCATGCGGATCATACGGCCTGCCTGGGGCGAAACGAACCCCGCCACCGGCAAACGACCCGATCGACCCGGTGAATGCCCCCCTGGCCAGCGGTGGCTGGGGTGACGCCTCATCATAGCCGATCGCCGCCGGCCCGTCCAGCGGCAACCGCCTTTCGGCCGCCGGTCGATTTGGGCTATAATCCCTCTGGTTCGCTCGACCGCGAAAGCCCGGGAGGCAGGTTATGAATCGCAGCTGGAAGATGACCCAGGGGAGTCGTGAGTTCCGCATCGCCGCCGGGACCAGTTTGCTGGAGGCGCTGCGGGAGAACCCCGAGCCCGGTCCGGTGCTGGCCGCCAAGATCGACGGACGCCTGGTTTCCCTGTCCCACGTCCCCGATAGCGACGGCC
>CAZTNO010000336.1:0-2546 GCA_964614865.1 uncultured Clostridia bacterium | reverse complement strand
AGTGGTTCGTGGGCTGCACCGCCGCGGTCATAGGCTGGCCCGCCTGCGGGCCTTGCGGCTCCATTAAATCGCCCCAGGGTGATCATGGGGTGATTCGGAGGGCGTAGGGGCACAGCACCCTGTGCCCCCTACTGTGCCCCTGCCGTCTTCAGCGGATTAGGCCCGATTCGAGCAGGCGGCTGGCCACCTTGCGGGCCATCGAGCGGACCGCCGACCGGAATTTCCCCATTCCCGAGGCGTTGGTCAGTGTGGAGGCGGTCCAGACGCACCGATTGCTTCCCACGTCGATCAGCCGGATCTCGACCTCCTGGGAGAGGGTTTCCGATCCTTCGGTCAGTATGCCCACGGCGAGATCCAGCGGACCGGCATGGTGGGAGATGCTCACCCCCAGATCCGAATCATCCCGGATCATCTGGTCGACCAGTCGCACTGAAAGGTAGCCGTCACAGCCGTTTTTTTGCAGCAGGTCGGCGATTTCCTGGTCGGTATAGCTGCGGGTCGGCAGCAGGAACTCGGAGCAGGGGATCATTTCGAGCTCCTCCGTGCGCCCCTTCAAGGTGGAGGCGACGATCCGCTCGGCTTGTTCCTTTTGGAATAGGCTCCGTTGCTGGAAGTCGACGGCGATCCGGCGGAACTGGCCAGCAGCGGGTTCGGGATCGCGGAAGGTGGCGATGCGGGTATGCACGCAGCCACTGCCCCAGAGTAAAAGCACGGCCAGGGCTGCCAGGGATTGGATTCGCCGTCTTGCCATCATAAAGTCTCCTTTTAGGGGGAAGAAATCCCGCCGACGGATTGAATGCATGCGCGATGCCAGGATTGCGGGGGAAAAACGACCTCTTTTCGGGACAATATCGTCCTGGCGGGGGACAGGAACCGGCGGCGGGTTACTCGGCGGGCCCCGTTTCGCGGAGTTTGTTCAACTCTTCGAGGGTCATCAGCACTTCGCGCTGGTTCTTGTTGTTGGAGGCCGACACCACCCCCTGCTCCTGCAACTGGTCCATCAGCCGGCCGGCGCGGGCATAGCCCACGCTCATGCGGCGCTGCAGGAAGGAGGCCGATGCCTGGCCGGTGGTGATCACGGTCTCGGCAGCCTGGAAGAAGAGATCGTCGATCTCGCCGTCTTCTTCTTTCTCTTCGGCTTTGGGGGCGTGGCGGATGATCTGGGTGTTGAACTCGGGTTTCTCGACCTTGGCCAAATGCTGCACCACCCGGATCGCCTCCTCCTCGGAGACGAAGGCGCAGTGGAGGCGGATCAACGCCGAGGTCTTGGGCGGCAGGAAGAGCATGTCACCGTTGCCCAGGAGTTTTTCTGCCCCCATCTGGTCGATGATGGTGCGCGAATCGGCCTTGGTCGGCATGCGCAGGGCGATGCGCGACGAGAAGTTGTTCTTGATGGTGCCGGTGATGACGTCGACCGAGGGGCGTTGGGTGGCCAGGATCAGGTGGATGCCGACCGCCCGGGCCTTCTGCGCGATGCGGGCGATGTCTTCCTCGATCTCTCGCCCCGAGGTGATCATCAGGTCGGCGAGCTCGTCGATGATGACCACGATGTAGTGGAGCTTCTCCCGGTCCTCCAGGTTCTCGAGTTCGCTCTCGTCCCCCTGCAGCAGCAAATCCAGCTTCTTGTTGTAGTGTTCCAGGTCGCGCACCTGCAAAATGGCCAACTTCTTGTAGCGCTGCTCCATCTCCCAGACCACCCAGTCGAGGGCGTTGCGGGCGTGCTTGGGGTTGACCACCACCGGCGTCAGCAGGTGGGGGAGACTGTTGTAGATGATCAGTTCGTTGCCTTTCGGGTCGATCAGCAGGAATTTCACCATCTTCGGCGACGACTTGTAGAGGATGCTGAGGATGATGGTGTGGATGGCGACGCTCTTGCCCGAGCCGGTGGATCCGGCCACGATCAGGTGGGGCATTTCGCGCAGGTCGGTCATGTAGATGCCGCCGGTGGCCGTTTTGCCCAAGGCCAGGGTGAGCGGAGAGATCGATTCCCGGTACTGCCTGGATTCGAGCAGTTCGCGCAGGTGGATGGTTTCCCGCTTGCGGTTGGGGATCTCGATGCCGATCGCCCCCTTGCCGATGATCCGCTCGATGCGCACGAACGGGGCCTTGACCGCCAGGGCCAGGTCCTCGGTGAGCCCGGCCACGTCTTTCACCTTGATCCCCGAACTCGGCACGAACTCGTAGGTGGTGATCAGCGGCCCCGGGGTGTACTCGACGATCTTGCCGCCGATGCGAAACTCCTCGAGCCCCCGCTGCAACTCGAACTTGCGCTCTTCGAGCTCGGCGCCGTCGATCTGGCTCTTCTCGGTGGTGGCGTCGAGGTAGGAGAGCAGCGGGGCGTTGTAGGAGGAGGAGGTGTCGATGCGCAACTCGTTGTCGTCGAACAGGTAGCTCTCCTCAGGAATGCGGCTGGGCATCCTCCCCGGCTTGCGGGGGGCGGTTTTCTCCTCGGTCTTGACGGGGGGTTGCGGGGTGGGCGTGCGGGCGGCCTCCTCGGGGTACTTTTGTTCGATGCGCTTGCGCTGCCGGCTCTGTTCCTTTTTGTC
>CAZTNO010000335.1:0-2581 GCA_964614865.1 uncultured Clostridia bacterium | reverse complement strand
CAGCGGTTTTCTCCCCGACGGGGTCGATCTGATCCGCGTGGAGACCACCCAGGAAATGCGCCGGGCGGTCCGCCAGCACGCCCGCTCGGCCGACGTGATCATCATGGCTGCCGCGGTGGCCGACTACCGCAGCGTGCGCTACTACCCCGAAAAGATCAAGAAAGACGGGGAGCGCCTCAACCTGGAACTGATCAAGAATCCCGACATCCTGCGCGAACTCGGCGAAGACAAGCCCGCCCGCCAGATCCTGGTCGGTTTTGCCGCCGAGACCGAGGACATCTTCGTCCACGCGCAAGAGAAACTGCGCCGCAAGAACCTCGACCTGCTGGTGCTCAACGAGATCTCCACCGAGAATCCGGCCTTCGGCGAAGACCACAACCAGGTCTACCTGGTGACCGCCGCCGGCATCCGCAAGCTGGAGCGGATGGAAAAGGCCCGGGTGGCCGCTAACATCTGGGACGAGATCGCCGCGATCGCCCAGAACGCCGGGAGGAGCTGACTTCGCCGCCATGCCCTCCCTGGTGGAATCGCTGACCTTCTTTGCCGAGATCGGGGCCGATTTCTTGACGGTCCGCAAATCGGGCGATTCGCTGGCCGCGGTGGCCCGCGAGGTCTCCACCTGCACCCGCTGCGCATTGCACTCCACCCGCACCCATGCCGTGCCGGGCGAGGGGTGCGAGTCGCCGCAAATCCTGTTTGTCGGCGAGGGGCCAGGCGAAACCGAGGACCGTTTCGGAAGGCCCTTCATCGGCCCCGCGGGAGAGTTGCTCACCAAGATCTTGCAGAAAATGGGGCTGGATCGCACGGGGGTTTTCATCACCAACGTGGTCAAGTGCCGCCCCCCGGGCAACCGGGTGCCCGCCGCCGACGAAGCCGCCGCCTGCCGCCCCTTTCTCGACCGGCAGATCCGCCTGCTGAGCCCCCGGGCGATCGTCTGCCTGGGCAAGCCCGCCATCAACTACCTGCTGGACACCGAGTATTCGATCACCAAGATCCGCGGCACCTGGTTGCGCCACCAAGAGATCCCGGTCATGCCCACCTTCCACCCCTCGTACATCCTGCATCTCAAAGAGCGAAAGGCAGCCTCCGAGGCCAAGTGGCAGGTGTGGAACGACATGGAGCAGGTTCAGGAACTGCTGCGGACCGCACCGTGATCGTTTCGGTCTCGCTCTCGGCCAACCTGCCGGCTCCCCTCTCCTACGACTACCACGGCCCCCTGGAGCGGATCCCCCCCGGCCGCCGGGTGGTGGTGCCGCTGGGGCCACGGCTGGTTTTCGGCTGGATCGCCGCCACCACCTCCGATTATACCGGCCCGGCCCGACCGGTAGCCGGAGTATGCCCGGATTCCTGGCTGCCCGATCCGGCCCAGTTGCGCTTTGCCCGCCGGGTGGCCCGCGAAGGGCTGCTTTCGCTGGGGTCGGTGCTCGACCGCTGCCTGTCGCCCAAGAGCCCCGCATTGGGCACCCTGCTAATCGACACCGCCAGCGGCCCCCTCCCCCTGCGGAAGCTCGCCGTCCCCGCCCTGCTCCGTATGGCCGCCCGGGAAGCCCCGCTGTTGCGGGAGAAGAGCCCCGCCCGGATAGCCCCCCTCCCCCCCCCCGTAGATTCGGTTCCCCGCGGTCTGGTGCTGGGGGGAGAGCGCACCCCGACGGTGGTGAAGCGGATCCGCCAGGCCGCCAGCCGCGGGTCGGTGCTGCTGATCACCCCCGATGCCGCCACCCGCCATCGCTGGCTCGAACTCCTGCCCGAGGCGGCCCCCTATACCGCCGAGGAATCGCCGGCGCAGCGCGACGAGATCTGGCGGAAGGCCCAGGAGGGCCAGGCCGGCATCGTGGTCGGCAACATGGCGGCCGCCCTGCTGCCGATCGCCGGGCTGGTGTTGGTGGTCATCGAACGGGCCGGTTCCCCCGCCTATGCCCTGGGCGAACACTTCCCGCTGGGCGCCGACGAATTGGCCCGGCTGCGGGCCGAGGAAACGGGGGTGGAATTGCTCGAAGGGGGCGATTCATTCAGCGTCGAGAACCGCGCCAGCCAAGATCGGATCGCGATCGAGGATCTGCGTTCCGCCCTCCCCGAGCTGTCGGTGATCCCCGTGCGCAAGCGCAACGCCGGCTTGCTCGAAGAGGTGGTGGAACAGGTGGCCCAGGCGGTGGCCGCGAACCGCCGCACCCTGGTGGTGGCCAAGAAGACCTCGGCCCCGCCGCTCCTCCTCTGCGAAACTTGCCGCGAAGCCCTGCGCTGCCCCCGTTGCCAATCCCTGCTGCCCCCCCCCGGGAGGGGCCCTCCGGGCCCCTGCCCCCAGTGCGCCTGCGCGAAAACCGATGGCCTCACCTGTTCCCGCTGCGGCAAGCAAGCCGTCCCGGTGCGCTCGGTGGGGGTGGAACCGGTGCTGGCTGCCCTTGCTCGTCGGCTCGGGGAGGGCACGGTTCAACGATGGAATTGCGAATCAACCCCTGGCGTCGGGATTTGCCCGGTTTCGGTGGTCGCTCCAGCTGAAACCGGCTCGCTGGCCGGCCGGCCCGAAGCCCGCTTCGACGAGGTGGTGGCGGTGAAACCCGAGTCGTTTTACGGCATGGGCGGC
>CAZTNO010000334.1:0-2583 GCA_964614865.1 uncultured Clostridia bacterium | reverse complement strand
AGCGCAGACCATCAGACCGCCGGAAAAGGCCGTCATGGCAGGTCCTGGGTGGTTCCTGGAGGGCTGGGAGCCACGGTCTCCTTTGCCATCGGCGGGGACTCCCCCCACCCTCTCCCGTTTCTCTCTCTGGCGGCAGGGGTGGCGGCAACCGACACCCTCACCGGGCTCGGCATGAGCCAGGTCGCCCTCAAGTGGCCCAACGACGTGCTGGCCTCGGGCCGCAAGATCGCCGGCATCCTGTGCGAAACGGTCATCACCGGGAACCGCTGGCAGGCCGTCCTGGGCTTCGGAATCAACCTCGGTCAGACCCGGGACGATTTTCCCCGAGCCATCGCCGATCGGGCCACCTCGTTCCGGAGGCAAGGAAAAAGAGTCCCCACCCCGCAAGAGGCGATCGGTCTTCTCGAAGAAAAGCTGTTTGCCCGGCTGGAAACCCTGCTCGCCCTGGGCGAAACGTCGCTGATCGCCGCTGCCGAAACGGCTTCGGCTTCCCTGCGGGGGAAGCCGATCACCTTCCATCATGGCGATCAGGTGGTCACGGGTGAATTTGTCGGCTACGCTGCCGATGGCGCCCTGATTCTGGCCACCCCGGGCCACCCCCGGCGCCGCTTCCACCAGGGGGAAATCGACCTTTCGCCCCCCCCTGCCCCCGACCCCGAAAAACCTTGTTGCGGGTTGCCCTGACCGCCTCACCTTCGACCTTGCTTGGCGGTGCACTTGCTGATAGAATGGGGTGGGACAACTTTCTAAAAACAGGAGGAAAGATGCAAGACAAGTCCTTCAACGCGTTCAAAATGGCTCAACACCAGTTCGACCAGGTGGCCGAGAAGCTCAACCTCGACGCCGGTACCCGGGATCTGCTCCGCAATCCCCAGCGCGAGTACCATTTCACCATCCCGGTGCGGATGGACGATGGGAGTGTCAAGGTTTTCCAGGGCTTCCGGGTTCAGCACAACGATGCCCGGGGCCCCGCCAAAGGGGGCATCCGCTTCCACCCCCACGAGACGATCGAAACGGTGAAGGCCCTCGCCACCTGGATGACCTGGAAGTGCGCGGTGGTGGGCATCCCCCTGGGCGGCGGCAAGGGCGGCGTGATCTGCGACCCCCACAATCTTTCCCCTCGTGAGCAGGAACAGATCTGCCGTGGCTGGGTGCGCCAGATCGTGCGCAACGTCGGCCCGCTGCAGGATGTCCCGGCCCCCGACGTCATGACCAACGGCCAGCACATGCTGTGGATGATGGACGAGTACGAGAAGATCATGGGCGGCAAGTTCCCCGGCTTCATCACCGGCAAGCCGGTCGGCATGGGCGGTTCGCTGGGTCGCACCGAAGCCACCGGCTTTGGCGTCATCTACACCCTGCGCGAGGCCCTCAAGGAACTCAAGATCGACATCACCAAGACCACCGCTTCCTTTCAGGGCTTCGGCAACGTCTCGCAGTACGCCGTCCAGCTCTACAAGGAATACGGCGGCAAGCCGGTCACCGTCTCCTGCTGGGATCAGAAGGACCAGAAATCCTACAGCTTCATCCGCAAGTCGGGCATCGACATCGACGAACTGCGCGGGATCACCGACAAGTTCGGCGGCATCGACAAGGACAAGGCCCGCAACCTCGGTTACTCGGTTGAAGACGCCAACGCCTGGATCAAGCAGGAAGTCGACATCCTGGTGCCCGCCGCCCTGGAAAACCAGATCAACGCCGAGACCGTGAACTTCATCGCCCCCAGCGTCAAGGTGATCGCCGAAGGCGCCAACGGCCCCACCACCCCCGAAGCCGACGAAGTCATCAAGAAACGCGGCATCTTCGTGATCCCCGACTTCCTGGCCAATGCCGGCGGAGTCTCCTGCTCCTACTTCGAACAGGTCCAGTGCAACATGAACTACTTCTGGCCCAAGGAAGAAGTGCTGACCAAGCTCGACAACCTGATGACCAACGCCTTCCACGGCGTGTACGACATGGCCAAGAGCAAGAACGTCTACATGCGCGATGCGGCCTACATGATCTCGATCGCGCGGGTGGCCGAAGCCTGCAAGCTGCGCGGTTGGGTGTGACCCGATAAGTCGTCCTGAATCCGCGCCGATCCGAAAGGGCCGGGGACCAAGTTCCCGGCCCTTTCCCATTTATCGGGCCGGTAACGCCCTTGACAGGGTTTTGCCGCCCCTCTACAATCGGATCATGAAGTGGCTGATCCTCCTCCCCGCCGCGCCGCTGGCCCTGGCGGCCGCCCTCGCCTTCCTGGGCCGTAACCGCCCCCCGTTCCGCCCCCTCTCCCGGCTGATCTCTCCCCTGCTGGTCCTGGTGCCGGTGAACCTGATCCTGGCCCTGCTTCACTTTCCCCTGCCACCGGAACTTGCCCGATGGCTACCGCTCGCCCGCATCGAAATCTGGGTCTGGTTCCTGTTCTGGCTGATCCTGCTGGTGGTGCTGATCCGCCTGATCGTCTTTGTGGTGTTCGACTGGATCGTCCACCGCCAGGGGATCCGCTACTCCAAGATCATCCGCGACCTGGTGATCTTCCTGCTGAGCGTGCTGGGGCTACTGACGATTCTGCACGCCCATTTGGGCATGCAACTCAGCGTGGTG
>CAZTNO010000333.1:0-2610 GCA_964614865.1 uncultured Clostridia bacterium | reverse complement strand
GGAGGCTCGGAGGGCGGCTCCAGGAGCAACTCCTCCACTCGCGGTTTCAGCTCTGCCAGAACCTGCTCCAGGTCGGGAAGGTCGGTCACGAGGTGGCCGAGCCAATCCTTCCAGGTTCTGCGGACCTCGGCCAGTAGATCGGGGGCCAGGAAGTCCTCCACCCCCTGGAAGCCGACACCCTTGCGGGAGCACTTGGCCAGCAGGCGGGGGGTGAAGGCTTGTCGGTCCACGCCTTCCGGTCGCGTCAAGAGGCGCCAGAGGTCGTAGATGTCGCGGGCGCGGGAGCGGCTCCAGCCGCGGGCTCGCATCCGTGCGGCCTGTTGCAGAAGCGCCCGGAGCTTCTCGGCGACGATCTCCTCGACAGCGTAGGTCTGGACCTCGAAGTCGAGTTCTTCCCCGTAGCCATGGAGAATGCGTCGTCGTACGGCAGGCCAGAGGAGTTCCTCATCCCGCGTGATCTCGATGAGGACCCGCGTCCTGATACCACCCTCCCGATGCCATGGCAGGCGGACATGGAGGGTGAAGGCCTCCTGGCCTGCGGGGTGCGGGTCGCGTTCCCTGTAGCGCTTGAGTTCGAACTCCAGGGGTGCGTAGGCCCGCGCCAGGCGAACCGTGGCCTCGCCGACGCGGACCAGGGCCTCCTGCAGCCCGGTGTCGCGCGGGGCAGTGTCCAGGGCTGTGAAATCGAGGTCCTCGGAGAAGCGGTAGTCGCCGAAGTAGCACTTCTTGAGGGCGGTGCCCCCCTTGAAGGCCAGGGTATCCCCGAGTTCCGGCACCTGGGACAGGGCCGCCAGGATCCAGGACAGGACGTAGTCCCTCTCCAAGACTTCCCAGGGGACGCCGGTCCCACGGCGGATCTCTTCCATCCTGGCTCGTAGAGGCTTCACCTGGCGCCTCCTTGGAGGTTCACCTGGACGCCCCACCGCTTGTTGCATGGACCCCTGCGCGGACCCGTCGGGTCCAGGGGGCGGTAGCCGCGGTTCGGAGGATTCAGGAGTTCCTGCAGGTGCACGGAAGACAGGCCGAGGTGGACTTCCAGGATCCAGCCAAGTCTCCGAGCGGTGGCGGGCGGGAAGCGGCGGCCGTATTGTACGATCCGGTCCAGTTGCAGGGCGGGCAGGTGGCGTTCGAAGGCGGCCAGGACCTCGTGGAACCCGCCGCACAGCCGGGGACGCTCGAGACCATCGAGCAGGGTTCGCTCGGGGTCGGTGACGGCCACCTGGGATTCTCCCACCCAGACCTGCTGGATGCCAAAGAAGAGGTCCGGTGCCACCCGGGTGAAGTGGTACAGAATGCCGCCGAGGTTCGTTGTGCGCCGGTCGGTTTGCGTCGTGGTAAGCACGAAGACCGTCCGGGGAGGTTGTTCGGTGAGCCCGTGGAGGCTCAGGGCGGACCAGTGGCTGATCGCCGCAGGCCGGGCCAGGGCCATGGCGGTCTCGAATTCGTGGAGGGGGTTGCCCTGAAACACGTTGGACGGCAGGGTGTACAGCCCGCGGCGGACTCGGACCAGCCACCCCGATCTCTCCAGGCGATGGAGGATCACGTCCACGCCCGTCGGCTTCAGGCCCATTGCCGCCGCCTCGCGCCGGACCTGGTCGACCGTAAAGATTCGGAGCCCCTTTTCGGCCAGGTGGCGAGCGAGGGCGGCCCCTGAGTGTTGGCTGTAGACGGCAGATGGGTTCATCTTTGCGTGAGTATCTTTCTTGATGAGAAAGTTTATCCCGTCCTGGTGAAATAACCTGCCTTCCCGCGATCCATCCGGGAGGCCCTTCCATGATCGCCAAACAACACCTTGGCGATCCCGGGGATGAGGTTTCTTCAGCGCCAGGACGCCCGGCAGGACGGGCCCCGCACCCCCGACCCCGGCAACGGCCCAGGCCAGGCCGCGCTGGAGAGACCCTCAAGTCCTGAAGGACCGTCAAGGAGCCTCCACCACCAGGCCCGATCCCACGGGCCTCCGAGAGCCGCGCCCCAGGCGAGGAGCGCGATCCGGGCGGCGTCCCCCCGGTGAAGACGAGGCGGGCCCGGTGGAGTCGCACTTCGCGGCACGGTCGGGCTTGAATGGGCGTGACATGCACTTTCGAGGGGAACGCACCGGAGCCCACGCCTGGCGCTTCCCCAGATCCTGGAGAGCCCCGATCGGGACAGGTCTGGAGAGGAAGGCCCTCTGCAGTGGTTGATATTGTGAGTCAAGAAGTTTCACTCTGGGTGAAACTGCAGGACTCACGAACTAACTTTGGCACCCGGCGCGGGATCTCCGGGACTCATCGCCAGGCGCTCGCGTTCCTGCACCGCAAGGCCTCCGACCCCTTCCCTGTCGGGGGGGGCGCCGAACTTCTGGGGCTCCCCCTCCCCCTGCCCCGGACCCGTCGGTCCCTGGCCCATCTGGCCGCTGGGGGGGGCTGGTCCGCGTCCGCCGGGGGCTCTATGCCGTGGTTCCCCTGGAAACCCGCGAGCCCGAGACCTGGCAGGTCGATCCGTGGGCGGCCGCCCTTGAGGTCTTCGCACCCTGTTACATCGGGGGGTGGAGCGCCTGCGAGCATTGGGGCCTGACCGACCAGGTGTTTCGGAAACTGGTCGTCATGACCGCCCGCCGGGTTCCTCGGCGAG
>CAZTNO010000332.1:0-2633 GCA_964614865.1 uncultured Clostridia bacterium | reverse complement strand
CCAGCAGCACGGCCGTCGTCAACCGCAGCGAGGCCAGAACCCGGCCGATCTTTCGCCAGCTCAAGTGCGCCCCCGGCGATGCAGGGAGGCCAGCAGGCGCACGAAAGCCGGGCGCTCCGCCTTCAACAGGGCGACGGGGCCGGTGAACTTCAGGAAAAGGGTCTCGCTTTCGTAGGGCACCCTGCCCGCCAGGATGGCCGGTCGGTCGGGTTCCTTGCCCGCCAGCAGAGGGAGGAGGTCGACCAGCTCGCCGGGACGGTTGTCGGCGGTGGTCACCGTCTCCACCGCGGCCAGCACCCGCTTGCGTTCGGCTGGCCCGATCCCCGAAAGGTTCAGCTGGGCGATCCAGCGGTTTACATTGGCGGGCAGCCCTCCGGCCTCCCCGGGAAGGGTGATCAGGGTGCATTCGCCGGTTGCCCCCACCGTCCAGACCGCCAGCCGGACCCCCTGGCCCGGCTTTTCCAGCCAGTTCGCCGGGGTCGTCCAGGAAAAACCCGGCACGGCGGCGGCAGGGGTGGCTACCGGAAGCGGGGCGGGGGCCGCCTCCTCGTACACCCGGGGTGTCGCCCCGCGCTCGCAGGCACCTGCGGCAACTAGCAGCAGCGCGCTCAACCCGACAACCCACCGCTGTCCCGGAACGTAAACCAACCCTGCGATCATACTTTCTCCCCCCGAAGACCTCGCCGCGGCTATTTTTCAGTGGAGGCGGCGGTCATGATCTCCTGGATCCGCTTCACCGCCCCCTCGACATCGGGCAAGGCCCCTTCGCGCAGCAGCATGTTGTCGAGGAGCTGAAAGGCCAGCGCCTTCAGCAACGGCGAGGCGGGATCCTGGCTGTGCATCCGCTCCATGGACACGATCAGCGGATGGGCCGGGTTGATCTCGAAGATCCGCTTGGAAAACTCGTATCCCTGGTTGACCATGCGGAAGATCTTCTCCATCTGCACCGACGGGGCGTTCTCCCCCTGCAGCAGGATGCACGGCCACTCCTCGAGTCGGGACGAGACTCTGACCTCGGCCACCCGCCCCTCGTAGACAGTCTTCAGGTAGCCGAGCAGCCCCGCCAGTTCTTTTTCTTTCTCTTTGGGCGGCTCCTCGCCCTCCACCTTGGCCGACTCGGCGGCCACGAAGGTCTTGCCTTCAAACTCGTGCAGGTGGGACAGGGCCATCTCCTCGAGCGGATCGAACAGGAACAGCACCTCGGTCTCCCGCTTGCGGAATAGCTCCAGGGCCGGGCTGGAGGCGATCGTTTTGGGGTCCTGCCCGGTCAGAAAGTAGATCTCTTTCTGATCCGGCTTCATGCGGGCCACGTACTCTTTGAGCGAAACCCGTTCGTCAGCCTGGGTGCGGTTGGAAGAAAAGAGGAGGAGCGCCGCCAGCTTTTCGCGGTGTTCGTAGTCGGCGACCACCCCTTCGTGGAGATGGCGACCGAAAGTCTTCCAGAAATCGAGGTAGCGCGGGCGATCCTTGTCGAGAACCTTCTCCAGGTGCTCGAAGAACTTCTTCCAGACGTGACGGCGCACCTTGTCGAGGCGGGCGTTGCGCTGGATGGTCTCGCGCGAGATGTTGAGCGGGATGTCTTCGGTGTCGATCACCCCGCGCACGAAGCGCAGGTAGTCGGGGACGATCTCTTTGCACCCCTTCATGATCAGCACCTTTTTACAGTAGACGTCGACCCCCGGTTCGCTGGGGGCCACCCCGAACATTTCGAGCGAGGTCTTGGGCACGTACAGCAGGGCGTGAAACTGCACCGGGGCATCCGAGGCCAGGTGCAGATGGCTCAGCGAATCCTCCTCGGTGTTGGCAAAGAAGCGGAAGAAATCCTGGTAGTCCTTCTCCTCGAGTTTGGATTTGGGCTGGGTCCAGATCGCCTCCTGACCTTCCAGTTTCTGGCCGTCGATGGTGATGGGAAAGGGGACGAACTTGGAGTGGCGGCGAATGATCTCGCGCACCCGGGCCCCGGTGGCGAACTCTTTTTCGTCTTTTTTGAGGTGCAGCTCGATGCGGGTGCCACGCGTCTTTCGGTCGCCGTCCTCGATGACGTAGCGGGTGTCCCCCGAGGAGGACCAGCGGCAGGGGATCGAGTCGGGGCGCACGGAACGGGTCTGGATGACGATTTCACCCGCGACCATGAAGGCCGAGTAGAAGCCGACGCCGAACTTGCCGATCAGGTCGACCGCCCCCTTCTCTTTCTGCTCCGCCGAGACCTTCTGCAGGTACTCCAGGGTGCCCGAGTGGGCGATGGTGCCGATGTTTTGCACCAGCTCGTCGCGGGTCATGCCGATGCCGTTGTCCTCGATCACCAACAGGTTGTGTTCTGGATCGAGCGAAAGCTCGATTTTCAGCTCTTCGTCCCGCCCCGGCCAATCCTCGTGGATCAACAACTCGTATTGCGCCTTGTTCAGAGCATCGGCCGCGTTGGAAATCAGCTCCCGCAGGAAGATCTCCTTGTCCTTGTAGAGCGAATAGACCAAAATGTCCAACAATTGCTTGATTTCGGATTGGAATTCGAAACTTTGCTTGCTTTTTTCCGTGTTTTCAGCCATGAAGCCTCCTTGATTGCCCGGCCATTATACCACCATCCCCCCCGGGTGGTACAGCCCCGCCCCATACCTGTCCAAAACAATTCGAGA
>CAZTNO010000331.1:0-2636 GCA_964614865.1 uncultured Clostridia bacterium | reverse complement strand
CCATCCGCCTCGAGTTCGATCCCGGGGCGGGACCGATCCTCGGGCGGCAGCGGGTCGGCACCCAGCTGCGTTCCCTGCCGATCGGCTCCCGGCTCGATCCCTGTACGGGGGTCTTCACCTGGCTGCCCGGCCCCGGGTTTGCCGGCACCTTCATGCTGGAGTTCTGCCAACCGGGAGGCTCCGGCACCCCCTTGCGGTGCCAGGTGGCCTTATGCGTCGTGGTGCCGGAAAGCTAGCGGCCCCTGACCCCGTCATCGATCGCCGGGGTGGCGGGTCGATTCGCCGGGAAGTTCACGGGAGGCGACCATGAACAGACATTTCTTGTTTCCTGGAGCTGGACTGTGGATGATGCTGCTGGGGGTGACAGGACTTGCGGCAGAGGACGTGCCCGCCTTTCCGGCAGATCACATCTGGAACGTTCCGGTGGATTCCCTGCCGCTCGACCCGCAGTCGGCAGCCTATGTCGCCACCATCGGCGCCACGCGCACCGTCCATGCCGATTTTGGCTCCGGGCTCTGGGAGGGAGGGCCGATCGGCATCCCCTTCGTGGTCGTGGCCGGCACCCAGACGAAGGTGGCCATCCACTTCACCGCCTACGGCGAGGAGAGCGATCCGGGGCCCTACCCGGTTCCGCCCGGGGCTCCGGTCGAGGGGGGCAACGCCGCGGACGGCGACCGGCACGTGCTGGTCGTCGACCGCGACCATCGCATCCTCTACGAGTTGTACCGGGCCTTCCGGCAACCCGACAACAGCTGGAACGCCGAGAGCGGAGCCGTATACGACCTGAATGGCTACGCACTGCGGCCCGATGGCTGGACATCCGCAGACGCCGCCGGGCTGCCAATCTACCCCGGGCTCGTCCGCTACGACGAGGTGGCCGCCGGCGAAATCACCCACGCCCTGCGGTTCACCGTACCGCAGACCCGCCGGGCCTACGTCTGGCCAGCACGACACTTCGCCTCGAGCCTGACCGGCGCCCAGTACCCGCCGATGGGGCAGCGTTTCCGCCTCAAGGCCGGTTTCGACATCAGTGGCTACGCGCCGCAGGTCCAGGTGATCCTGCGCGCCCTCAAGAAGTACGGCATGATCCTGGCCGACAACGGTGCCGCCTGGTATTTGTCGGGGGCTCCCGACGAGCGCTGGGACAACGACCTGCTGCAGCAGCTGGCCCAGGTGCACGGTGTCGATTTCGAGGCAGTCGACTGTTCCTCGCTGCAAATCGCACCCGATTCGGGGCGGGCAGCGGCGTTCCAGCTGACCGCGCCCAACGGCGGAGAGAGTTGGCAGGTGGGGGCGGCTTACGAGATTTCCTGGAGCCCGGCGGGCATGGCGGGCACCTTGGCGCTCGAGCTATGGCAGGGAGCTGGCAAGGTCGCTGATATCGGCGTAGTGCCGGCAGCAACGGGGAGTCTGGTCTGGACAGTGCCAGCAGAGACCCCATCCGGCTCGGGCTATTTCATCCGGGCCAAGGCAGGGACGCAGACCGACGACTCCGATGCCCCCTTTTCGCTGACCGCCAGGAGCGCCCCGGCATTGGCGCTGAACCGGACCACCCTGTGCTTCGGGGCCGCGGGCGGCGTGGTGACCTCGCCTCGCCAGGTATTTCTGCGCAACACTGGCATCGGCACGCTGGGCTGGACAGCCGAACCCTCGGCCGGATGGTTGTCGGTTTCTCCGGGCAGTGGCAGCGGCAACGCCACGGTGACGGTCGCAGTCGATCCCGCCGGCCTGGCCGCGGGCACCTACGAGGCGTCGCTGACCTTCCGCGACCCGGCGGCGGCCAATTCGCCCCTGCAGCTGCGGGTGAAGCTGCGCGTGGCGGCCGCTGCGGCCCCCCCATTTGGCAGCTTCGACACCCCGGTAAACAACCGCTCGGGGATCACCGGCAACATTGCCGTGACCGGCTGGGTGCTCGACGACGTCGAAGTGACCTCGGTCAAAATCTACCGCGATCCGCTGCCCGGCGAGGCGACCCAGCCCAATGGCAAGGTCTTTATCGGCGACGCGAGCCTGGTCGAGGGGGCCCGCCCCGACATCGAGGCAACCTATCCCGATATCCCCCACAGCGACCGGGCGGGCTGGGGGTACATGATGCTGACCAACTTCCTGCCGAATGCGGGGAACGGCACCTTCACCCTCCATGCCTATGCCTCGGACCGCGACGGCCACAGCCTGTCGCTCGGCAGCAAGCGGGTTTCCTGCGACAATGCGCACGCGACCCTCCCTTTTGGCACCATCGACACCCCCGAACAAGGGGGAATCGTCGCCGGGAGTTCCTATATCAACTTTGGCTGGGCGTTGACCCCGCCGCCGGGGGCGATCCCGACCGACGGCTCGACCATCAACGTCTGGGTCGACGGCGTGCCGCTGGGCCACCCGGTCTACAACCAGTACCGACCTGACATTGCCACCCTGTTTCCCGGCTTCGCCAACAGCGACGGGGCGGTGGGCTACTACTCCCTCGACCCCGCCGCGATGACTCCCGGCGTGCACTCGATCGCCTGGAGCGTCCAGGACGACCAGGGGCGGCTCGACGGCATCGGCTCGAGGTACTTTACGGTAGGGGCGGGGGGCGGTGGGGTCGGGGCGGGTTTTAAACCCGCCCCTACATCTGGTTCTGATGCGCCAGCCCTGAT
>CAZTNO010000330.1:0-2644 GCA_964614865.1 uncultured Clostridia bacterium | reverse complement strand
TTCGGCCATGTACCGCAGTGCCAGCGACGAAGAGGCGAGCCGGAAGGTGCATGAACTGCTGGCCCGCATCGGCAGTGTCATGCAGTTGAACGACGAGCAACTCGATCTGATCCTGAAGAAATCCATCCAGGAGGCCAAAGAGATCTTCCGCGCGGCCAAGCTGCCGCTGGAGGACATCAAGCTCTCCGCTTCGCTGCTCAAGCAACTCGGGGTCGATGCCCGGGACGCGGCAAAACCCGAAGAAAAATCGCCGGGCCTGCCGCCGGCTGGAGAGAACTTCATGAAACTGGCCAAAGATCTGGTGCAGGTCTTTGAAACCGAGACGAAACTCGACATCAACGACGTGATCATGATGATCCTGGAGACGATATTCCGCGGTCTCGCCCTGGACCACGTGCTGTTCTGCCTGGTGAGCAAAGACGAGCAAATCCTGCAGGCCCGTACCGGACTCGGGCCTGACGCCGAGAGTCTGATCCAGCGTTTCCGTTTTTCGGTGACCGGCGAGATGGGTCCAGTGCGCTCGGTGATGTTGCTGCAGCAGGAAGTCTTTGTCGATGACCTGAACCTGCTGGCCAAAGGGCATGGAGCGTTCTTCCAGACCATCCGGGCCCGTTCCTTTGCCATGATCCCGATCGTCATCAAAAAAAGGGTGATCGGCTGTTTTTACCTGGCCCGCACCAAACACACCCTGGCCCTCGGCATCCCCCACAAACGCCTGCTCCTCCGGTTGCGGGACATGCTCGCCGACCAGTTGGCCAAGCGGGGCTCGCAGTGAACCGGGCAATGCCCCGCCTTGGCGGGCGCAACCATCGCCACCCGTTCTCCGTATCACTTGCCGTCATTTCACTTTGGAGGCATCCCATGACCCGTGTTTCATCCTGGCGACGAATCGGCCTCGTCCTTTCCCTGGTGGCCCTGATTGCCGGGGCACTGCCGCTTTCCGCACAGAATCCGGCCGGCGCCGACAACCCGTTTTTCAAGCCCTACGGCACCCCGTTCAACACCCCGCCGTTCGACAAGATCCAGCCGGCCCACTTTCTGCCGGCCATCCGCGAGGGGATCGCCCGCCACCAGGCCGAAATCGACGCCCTGGTGGCCGATCCCGCTGCCCCGACGTTTGCCAACACCCTCGAGAAAATGGACCGTGCCGGCATCTTCCTGTCCGAGGTGACGGCGGTGTTCTTCGCTTTGCAGGGGGCGAACACCACCCCCGAAATCCAGGGGCTGGCCCGCGAGGTTTCTCCTCTGCTCACCGCCCACGGCGACAACATCCGCCTCAACGAGAAGTTGTTTGCCCGCGTGCGCCGGGTTTACGAGCAGCGCAAGTCGTTGAAGCTGACCCCCGAGCAGGACTACCTGCTGGAAAACTCTTACCGGGATTTCGTCCGCGGCGGGGCCCTGCTCGCCGAACAGGGCAAGGAAAAACTGCGGGATATCAACAAACGGCTGTCGCTCCTCTCGCTCAAGTTCGGCGACAATTTGCTCGGCGAAACCAACTCCGCCCGCATCGTGATCGAGAACCCCCAGGATCTGGCCGGCCTCCCCCCCTCGGTGGTGGCCATGGGCGCCGATACCGCTGGGCAGGCGGGGCTGGAGGGGCGCTGGGTCTACACCGTCCAGGTGCCCAGCATCACCCCCTTCCTGCAGTACGCCGAGAACCGGGCGCTGCGCGAACAGCTCCAGCGACTCTACTTCATGCGCGGCGACAACTATAACGAGCGCGACAACAAGGAGACGGTCAAGCAAATCCTCACCCTGCGCGACGAGCGGGCCAAGCTCCTCGGTTACCCCTCGTTCGCCCACTACGTCCTCGAAGAGAACATGGCGGGGAACCCCGCCACCCTCAAGGATTTTCTGGACAAGCTCTGGACCCCGGCGCTGGCCCGGGTGAAAGCCGAAGCCATCGAGCTGCAGGGGATTCTCGACCGGGAAAAACGCGGTGAGAAACTGGCCTCCTGGGACTGGTGGAAAACCGCCGAGAAGCTGCGCAAAGAGAAGTACGACCTCGACGACACCGCCCTGCGCCCCTACTTTGCCCTGGACAACGTCCGCGAAGGGGTCTTCCTGCTCTGCAAGAAACTCTACGGGCTGACCTTCACCCGTCTCAGCAACGTGGCCCTGTACCACCCCGATGTGCAGGTGTTCGAGGTCCGCGAAGCGAATGGCGGGCCGGTCGGCCTGCTCTACCTCGATTTCCACCCGCGGGCCTCCAAGCGGGGCGGGGCCTGGTCGGGAGCCTTCCGCCGCCAGTACTACGAGAACGGCAAACGGGTGCCGCCGCTGTCGACCATCGTGTGCAACTTCACCCGGCCGACCGCAGATACCCCGTCGCTGCTCAGCCTCGACGAGGTGACCACCTTTTTCCACGAGTTCGGCCACTCGCTGAGCACCCTCCTCTCCGATTCCCGCACCCGCTCCCGCAGCATGCCGCGCGACGTGGTCGAGCTCCCCTCGCAGATCATGGAGAACTGGGCCTTGACCCCCGAACTGTTGTCCCAGTACGCCCGCCACTACCAGACCGGGGTGGTGATCCCCAAGGAGCTGGTGTTGAAGATCGGCAACAGCCAGCTCTTCAACCAGGGCTTCGAGACGGTCGAGTACCTGGCCGCGGCCATCCTCGACCTGGCCTGGCACACCGCGGGCA
>CAZTNO010000329.1:0-2652 GCA_964614865.1 uncultured Clostridia bacterium | reverse complement strand
GAACAGGTGGTTGCGGTAGTCGTTTTTCAGGCCATAGACGATCACCGGGATGTTCAGCTCGTCGCAGATGCGGGTCAGCTCGATCACCTGGGGACGGCTGAGGAACTGCCCCTCGTCGACCAGCACGCAATCGGGCTTCTCCTGGCGGGCCAGCGAGAGCAGGTCGGAGCCCTCGCCGATGATCACCGCCTCCCGCTGCAAGCCCATGCGCGAGGTAATCTTGCCCCGGCCGAAGCGGTCGTCGAGGGCCGGAGAACACAGCATGACCCGTTTGTTCTGCTCTTCGTAGTTGTGGGCGATTTTCAGGATCTCGGTGGATTTGCCGGCGTTCATGGTGGAATAGCGAAAGTAGAGTTGGGCCATGGTCAGGGGTGAACCTCCGTGGTGGAAACAAACTCGATGCGCGGATCCCCCACCGAGGGTGGCACCGTGCCGATCGTCTTCAGGTACTCCGACAGCATCTCCCGCTCGGTCTTGCTGGACATCACCCGGTTGCGGACCTGGTCGCCGAGGTGGTAGTGGCGATCGAAATCGTAGAGGTCGAAGGCCACCCAATAATCGGTTTCGGGGACCAGTGGAGCTCCGCCGCGCAAGGTGAGTGCGACCGACCCGATTTCCCCTTTGGCGTTGCGGATCGCCCGCACGGTGATCCCCGAAACCTGCAGGTCGGCGTTGTTTTTGAACTGCATGCGCTTCAACAGGAAGGCTTCCAGGTCGCGCCCCGAGATCTTGCCGGTGACGACCCGGTTGCGGTCAGAGAAAGCGTACAGCCGGGGAGTGACCTCCAGGGTGATGGGCGCTCCCGACTTGAACGAGATGCCGGTGCGCAGGAGACGGCTGGGGTAGAGGGCGATCGAAGCCCCGGTGGCGGCGGCGAGGGCGTCTGCCATCAGGTTGCCTGCCGAGTTGGAGCCGGCGAAGGGGTCGCTCCCGGCACCGATTTCCAGAGGGCCCTGGTTGGTTTCGGCGGGGGCGCCACCGGAAACCAGTTCGGTACGGGCGCGGACCGTGCCCGTATATCCCGAGAGATCCGCCCCGGAACCGAGGTACTGCAGGATGAGGCCGGCCACGCTGACGTGGACACCTTGCCCGGGATCGCGGTGGGGAAACTGGTAGGTGCTGGCGATGTAGTTGTTCACGCCGACAGAGTAGGGCTGGCTCTCGACGAATTCCTTGCCTTCGAGCCTTTTGAGCACAACCTCGCGGGCCTCGCCGGCGGCATCGACGCGCACGGTGTAGGAAAGCCCGGCGGGCAGCAGGTCGAGCTGGTTGCGGCGCGAGTAGTCGTACCGGATCAAGCCGCGGATTTCGTCGGGGGTGAGCCGGTAGACCACGATGTCGTTTTCGAACGGGTGGAGCTGGTAGATGTCGCGCACCCGCACGGGATCGCGCAACTCGTCGAGGCGGACCCCCCCCGAATTCTGGAAGACCACGTCCAGGTTGAGCACTTTCAACACGGCGTCGGCCATCAGCGAGCCCAGCTCGTTTTTTCCGGTCAGCGGGCGGGCGAGGTTTTTGATCACCCGGTTGAGGTGGGGATTGGCTTCGAATTTTTCGATCATCGCCCGGATATCGGGGGTTTCGGCGGTCTCCTGGCGCAGGTCGATCAGGGTGCCCCGTTTCTCCACGATCTTTCCGTCCTGGAAGGTGACCTCGATCCGGCCCAAAAAATCGCCGTTGCCGCCGGCCTGGGCGATCAACACGCCGTTGACCGACTGGGGCTCGCGGATCAAGGTATGGGAGTGGCCCCCCACGATCAGGTCGATGCCGGGCACTTCGCTGGCCAGACGGTGGTCCGCCTCCACCCCCAGGTGGGAAAGGACGATCCCCAGGTCGGCTTTCCGGCGCAACGGCGAAAGCTTTTTTGCCGTGTCGATGGCATCGCTGAAGCGGACCCCCTCGACCCGTTCGGGCAAGGTGCTGGGCAGGCCCGAACCCTTTTCGGTCTGGATCAGCCCGCAGAGGGCGATGCGAAGTTTGCCCACCTTGAGGGTGACTTCCGGAAGGATCTTCTTGAGCGGCGTGGCCGAGCTGTCGGTATTGGCGCTGATCACCGGGAAACTGGCCTTGCGGATGAAACGGGCCAGCACCGGCTGGCCGAAGTCGAAGTCGTGGTTGCCCAGGGCCATCGCATCGTAGCCGAGACGGTTCATCAGTTTCAGGATGGGTTCGCCCCGGGGCACCGCCTGGTCGACGATCGGGTTGCCCGAGAAGTTGTCTCCGACAGACAGCAGCAGGACGTGGGGGTTGATTTTTCGTTCGCGGGCGACCAGGGCGTGGATCTTGGCGAAATTCTGCACCCGGCCGTGGATGTCGTTGGTGTGGAAGATCACCAGGGTGATCTTGCCCCGCGGGGCGGGAGCGGAAAGGGCCGTCCCGGCGGGAAAAAACAGGCTCAGGGCCAGCAGGGAGGTGCCGAGGCGGGGCAGAAAGGGGAGGGTCTTGCTCATACGTGCTCCTCGAGACGGGGCGGGGGCTCGACCGCTTCGGTGCGCAGTTCCTGGCCTTCGGTCAATTCCCCGCCGGCGAGGGTCTCGTGGCCCCAACGGTCGGTCACCCGCAGGGTGCCGAGGGAGAGGCTTCTGGCCAGGTCGGGGTCGAGGCTGCGCAGGGCGTCGATCACCCGGGCCCCGGAAAAAACGGTCAACGACC
>CAZTNO010000328.1:0-2682 GCA_964614865.1 uncultured Clostridia bacterium | reverse complement strand
GAATCAAGAAATATCGCTCTACCCCCTTGACTCGGCACTTCTAATGGGCGTCCCTGAAGGTCTGCGGCGCCCGCTTGCGCCGGGGGGCCCACTAGACTAGAATGGTTCTGTCCACGGCAAGGAGGATTCATGCGTTGCCATCCAGTCGCGATCGGTTTGCTGTCGGTGCTGTTCGTCTCCGCCCTGCCGGCCCAGGAAACCCGTTGGTTCAAGGGCAACCTGCACACCCACACCGTCCGATCCGACGGCGACGAACGACCGGCCCGGGTGGCGCGCTGGTATCGGGACTACGGCTATCACTTCCTGGTCCTCTCCGACCACAACGTAGTGACGCCGGTGGCCACGCTGGCCCCCGATGAACGAGACGACTTCCTGCTGATTCCGGGCGAGGAGGTCACCTTGAAGTTCGAGAACCGGCCGGCCCACCAGAACGCGTTTGGCATCGGCGAAGCGATTCAACCGGTGCTGGGCAAGAGCATGGTCGACACCCTGCAGCGCAACGCCGACGCGATCGGGGCTGCGGGAGGGATCACCCAGCTCAACCACCCCAACTGGCGGCACGCGATATCGGGGGCCGAGATCGCCCAGCTCCGGGGCATCCGGCTACTGGAGATCTGGAACGCGTCGGGCGACTCCCAAAACACTCCCGCGGGCGGCCACCCGGGCACCGAGGAGATGTGGGACCAGGTACTGTCGAGCGGGCTCTCCATGTTCGCCACCGCCACCGACGACATGCATAACCTGCTGGGCGACTACATGCCGGGCAAGGCCAATCCGGGCCGGGGCTGGGTGGTGGTGCGGGCCAGGGAACTCAGACAGGCGGCGATCCTGGCCGCCCTGGACAGCGGCGACTTCTACGCTTCGACCGGCATCGAGCTGCTGGACTTGCGGGTGACGAAAACCGAATACGCGGTGAAGATCCGCCCGGACAACGAGAACACTACGTATACGGTCACCTTTGTCGGCCGGCAGGGAAAGGTCTTGGCCACGGTGTTCGGCACCGAGGCGACCTATCGGTTCCAGGGCGACGAGGGCTACGTGCGCGCCCGCATCCACGACTCCAACGGCAACCTGGCCTTCTGCCAACCCACCTTCCCCCCGCCCTCGGCACCCGCGGGCAATCAGTAGCGAACGATCATCCAGGCCAGATAGAGCAGTACCGCGGCCACGCCCAGGCGGGCTATCTGTCTCGGCATGGAGTGGTCGGGGGGGAGTTCAACCGGAAACTGGCCGCGGACAAACCACATGTAGTAGAAGGTGGCGACCCCTACAAGCGCCCCGAAAAAAGTCATGGCGAAGAACTCCAGTGCTCCGGAAAACCCGTGGGTTTTCAGGAAGCCGAGGATTTCCACCCCAAGGTTCCCGGGGCTCACACCCCGCCGGGCACGTTGTCGGTCTTTTCGATGCGGGCCCAGGTGTCACGCAGTGTGACCGTGCGGTTGAACACCAGTCGCCCCTCCCGCGCGTCGACCCGGTCCAGGCAGAAGTAAGCCTGGCGCAGAAATTGCAGGGGCTCGTCGGGTTTCGCCCCGGCCAGCGACGGCTCGACCAGGCAGCCGCCGAGCACCTCCAGCGACGCGGGATTCAGCGAGTCCAGATAGCTCCCCCCCTCACCTTCGGCGGTGGGGTTCTCGGTTAAAAAGAGCTTGTCGTAGAGCCGCACCTCGGCGGGCAGGGCGTGAGCCGCCGACACCCAGTGCGAGGTGCCGAGCACCTTGCGGCCATCGGCAGTCCAGCCCCCGCGCGAGGCGGGGTCGTAGGTGCAGCGCAGCTCGGTGATCTCGCCGCTGGCAGGGTCCTGAATCACTCCGGTGCAAGTGATGTAGTAGGCGAACTTGAGCCGGATCTCCTTGCCCGGGGAGAGCCGGAAGTACTTTTTGGGGGGATCGAGGCGAAAGTCGTCACGCTCGATGAAAATCTCCCCTGAGAAGGGCAACTTGCGGGTGCCGGCCGCGGGATCCTCGGGGTTGTTCTCGGCGTCGAACCATTCGACCTGCCCCGCAGGGTAATTCTCGATCACCACCTTGAGAGGGGAAAGGACCGCCATCACCCGCCGTGCCCGGCGGTTGAGGTCTTCGCGCAGGCAGTACTCGAGCAGGGCGACATCGACGGTGCTGTCGCGTTTGGCGACCCCGATGGTTTCGGCAAAAGCGCGGATGGCCTCGGGGGTGTAGCCGCGACGGCGCAAGCCGGCGATGGTCGGCATGCGCGGGTCATCCCAACCCGAAACAATCCCGCGTTGGACCAGCTCGAGCAGCTTGCGCTTGCTCATCAGGGTGTAGGTCAGGTTCAGCCGGGCGAATTCGATCTGCTGCGGATGGGCAAGCCCCGGTAGCCGATCCAGCACCCAGTCGTAGAACGGGCGGTGATCCTCGAACTCCAGGGTGCAGATCGAGTGGGTGATCCCCTCGATGGCATCGGAGATCGGGTGGGCGTAGTCGTACATCGGGTAGATGCACCACCGGTCGCCGGTGCGATGGTGGCTCGCGCGCTTGATACGGTAGAGCACCGGGTCGCGCATGTTCAGGTTGGGAGAGGCCATGTCGATTTTGGCCCGCAGCACGCAATGTCCGTCGGGGAATTTGCCGGCACGCATGGCCCGGAAGAGTTCCAGGTTCTCCCCTGCCGGACGGTCGCGACGAGGGCTCTCTCGCCCCGGTTCGGTCAGGGTGCCGCGATACT
>CAZTNO010000327.1:0-2701 GCA_964614865.1 uncultured Clostridia bacterium | reverse complement strand
CAGTCGGTGAAAGCCCCGGGCCCGGGGCGTTAGTGGAGTAAAACGGGCAGAAGAGCGCCGGCGATCTGGTTGGAGTTTTCAGGCCGGCAGGATCCAGCGGGTCCTGCCGGCCTTTTTTTTGATGGTCAGCGGTGACGGCCCGGGTCGCGGAACAGGGCGCGCGAGTAGGCGTTGAGGGTGAGGTCGGCGTAGTTGAGGCCCGGGAAGGCCCGGTATTTCTCGTAGCCCAGCCAGGCGATCATGGCTGCGTTGTCGGTGCAGCGGTCGGGGGCGGGGAAGAACAGGTCGAGCCCCTGCCTGGCGGCTGCCCGCACGAACCGCTCGCGCAGGATCTGGTTGCGCGAGACTCCGCCGGCCACCACCAGCGAGCGCACCCCGGTTTCGGCTGCCGCTGCCATGGTCTTTGTCACCAGGTAGTTTGCGATCGCTTCGAGGAAGCTGCCGATCAGCACCGGCAGCAGCGGGGAATCGCGGTCGATGCCGTGCTGGGCTGCGTGGCGGAGCAGGGCCGACTTGGTGCCCGAAAACGAGAAATCGTTGCTGCCGTCCGACATCTTCGGGGTGGTGAAGGGAAACCTGTCGGCGTCACCCGGGGCGGCGAGCTTTTCCAGGATGGGGCCGCCGGGGTAGCCCAGTCCCAAAAACTTGGCCGCCTTGTCGAGGATTTCTCCCGCCGCGTCGTCGCGGGTTTTGGCCACCACCTGCGGGGAAAACCGTTCGGGCAGGTGGATGAGGGTGGTGTGGCCGCCGGAAACCACCAGCGACAGGAGGGGGAAGGGGATCTCCCGGTGGTCGATGAAGGCCGCCTCGACGTGGGCCAGGATGTGATCGACTCCCACCAGCGGCAAGCGCTGGCGCAGCGCCAGCCCTTTGGCAAAAGAGAGGCCGACGAGCAGCGAGCCGAGCAGCCCCGGCCCTTGGGTGAGGGCGAGAAGTTCCACCTGGTCCGGGGTGATTCCGGCCTTTTTCAGGGCGCTTTCGGCCAGGTGGTCGATCACCTCGCAGTGGTTGCGTGAGGCGATTTCCGGCACCACCCCGCCATAGCGGGCATGGATCGGAATCTGCGATTTCACCTCCTCTGCGAGGAGGCGGTCATGCCCGCCGCGTTCGACGATCGCGATCGCAGTCTCGTCGCACGAGGTTTCGATGCCCAAAACGATCATGGCGCAGTTACCGCCCGCCTGGTCGGGTGGTGGCGAGCCGCGGCTAATCGAGGGGCCAGAACTGGTTGTCGTACCAGATCTTTTCCTTGAGCTCCTGGTCGAGTCCGGCGAGCATGCCGAGGTGCCCCTTTTCCCAGTCGGCCAGCCAGTGGTACAGGTTGCGTTCGTCGTCGGAGCCGGCCTTGTCGGCGGCGTCGGTGTAAAAAGCGATGGCCGCCTTTTCCAGCTCGATGGCGGCCGAGATCACCGCTGCCTCGTAGCCGGCACCGGCGATGGCCTTGGCCAGGGTGCGGTTCAGGATGGTCGTTTTGGCTCGGGGTGGCAGGCCGGGGGTCGGGCCGCGACGGCGCAGGGCCTTGAAGTGGTCGCCCAGGGTGTTGACGTGCAGCTGCTCTTCATCGGCCAATTCCTGGAACAGACTGGCCACCTCGGGATCCTTGGCCGCCTTGAAAGCGGATTCGTACAGGGCCTTGCCCCGGTGTTCCATCAGCAGGGCCTGCTTGAGCACGTCGACGGTCTTGTCGCTGGTCATGACAACCTCCTGGTCGGGGAGCCATTGTAGCACAGGGCAAAACGCGGCGCAAAAACCATGCCCCCTGCGCCTCCCCGCTTGCGGACTTACGCTGTTTTCAAGCCGACTTATTCGATCTTCACCGTCACCACGTTGCCCCGAATGGTCTGGTTGCCCTGGTCGGAATGGAACTCCAGGGTGAAGGTGCCCCGGAAGCCGGGGCCCGGCAGCCAGGTAAAAACCCCGGTGCCTGGGTCGAGACGGGCGCCGATCGGCAACGGGCGGATATCCCTCCCGAACCGTTCGATGCCTGAGAATCGGATTGTACCGGGTTGGTCGGGTAGGGGCGGACCTATGTGTCCGCCCCCCACCAGGGCCGGATCGGTCCGGTCCGGATCGAGAAAAATCGCCAGCGGTTCGCCCGCCTTGGCGGTGATCACCACCACCCCGTTGCGGTCGGGAAAGATCGTCTCCTCGATGCCGGCAAAACCTCGGCGAACGCGCAAGGGGATCGGGGTGTCGACAGCAATTTTGTCTTGGATGGATTGGCAGATCTCGACAGAGGGCGATGCACGCGTCGCCCCTACAAAACCTGCCCCAATTTCGTCCGCCCCAACGCCCCCTGATGCGTGCTCAACTGAGAAATACCTCGATCCGATCCCGTCGAGGCGCCCGAGGTTGTCCTCGACGCTCCAGGCGATCGAGTGGGCCCCTTCGGCCAAGGTGGATGGATTCAGGTAGAAGAAACCCACCGCCCCTTCGCTGTTGGCGTAGCCCGGGAACAGGGTGGCGATGTCGGAGCGGTACTGGTCGTAGGTCGGGTGGCCCACCGGGGCACCGTCGACCCAGACGGTGATGGTCGAGCCGTTTTTCGGCACCTCCCCCGGTTGCGGGGTCAGCGCCCAGCCGAAGTTCACGTACGAACTGCCCGAGGTCATCCCCCCCTGCTCGGGGGTGTCGAGGGTGCCAAAGGGCAACGTGGCGTGGGCGTTGTCGCAGGTGATGGTCTTGCTGCCCAGGGTCACGC
>CAZTNO010000326.1:0-2703 GCA_964614865.1 uncultured Clostridia bacterium | reverse complement strand
TCACCAGATCAGACGCCGTGCTGGCCAGAAGCTCCTTCAGCTTTTTGATGCTGTCGGCCACCTTCACGGTGTAGCCCACGCTCAGGCTGGTCTCGCCCAACTGGGCTTCCAGTTGGGTGCGATCGGTGACGAACACGACCTTCCATTTGGCCAACGCGGCGTGCCGGTACATCTCGCGCACCATGAACATCATGGTCAGCGATTTGCCCGACCCCTGGGTGTGCCAGATGATGCCGCTGCGCTCGCGCTTGTTGCGGCCTTCCAGCAGGCGCTTCACGGCGAGCTTCACGGCGCGGAACTGCTGGTAGCGGCCCACCACCTTGATCATCTCCCCCTTGTCGTTGGTGGAAAACAGGGTGAAGGTGCGCAGGATGTCCAGCAGGTTCCGGGGTTCCATCATGCCCGCCACCAGGCGCTGTTGGTCGTTGGGGCTGCTGGCGCCGTGGGTCAGGTCGTCGAGCGTGCGCGGGAACGGATCGCTCCAGCGGTAGAAGTGCTTTTCGGTGCGGGTGGTGATGGTGCCGAACTTGGCTTCCTGGCGGCAGGTGACCACCAGGAACAGGTTGTAGAAGAACAGGAGCGGGCTGCCTTCGCCTTTGGCTCCGCGTTGTTCGCTGGAGCGCAGCAACTGCTCGATGGCCTCGGGGATGGGCTCCTTCACCTTCGGGGACTTGGCCTCGATCACCACCACCGGCAGGCCGTTCAGGAACAGCACGATGTCGGGGATGATGTGCCTCTCGGTGCCCAGGACCCGCACCTTGAACTGGCACACGGCAAGGAAACTGTTGTTCGCGGGGCTCTCGAAATCCACGAATCGCACCGTGGGGCTGGTCTCCCCTGTCTGACGATTTTTGTCAGCATGGGTTCCGCCCAGGAGAAGCTCGAACACCTGCCGGTTGTTCTTGAGCAGGTCGGAACTGGCGAATCCCGTCGTGATCTGGCGGACGGCGTCTTCGATCTGGTCGTCTTCCAGCCAAGGCTGGATCACCTTGAGTCGTTCGCGAAGCACCGAAAGCATCACCACTTCGGTGAAGGACTCGCGGAAGGTGTCGCGGGGGTGCTGCTTGGCATCGAGATCGAGGATCTCCCAACCCATGGCGTGGAGCTGGTCCAACAGAGGCTTCTCGACGTGGTGGCGTTCGTCGAGCCGGATCTGTTCGGGAGTGTCTTTGCTCATGGTTGGTTTGGTCTTTCGGTCTCGCAAACACCCGATGCGGCGGGCCTTGCGGTGTCTCGTCGGCGGCAGGCGCGATCGCCCCGCCAACGGTATTAGGGTTCGGCGCCGATCTCCTCGCGCTGGTTGTCCAAGAGGGGAGTGACCCGCTTCTTGCCGGTGAGCAGGTCTTGCATCAGGGCGGTCTTGAGGGAGCGGAGTTTGCTTGCTGCTTGTGTGGTTCTCTCGACTTGCAAGTCGGCCTCATCCAGTAATTTCGCGATAGAATCTTGCTCTGTTCGTCCCGGAACAATGGTGAGGATGCCCCGGACCGTTGGAAGATTCAGCCCAGCCTTTGCGCCGCCATCATTGAGTTCTGAGATATACTTCTGCGCTATAGAACTTGCTAGGAAATGACCAATGAACCGGGGATTTACGCCTTCACTTGGGCGAACAAGCGCAATGTGCTGGTTGATATATGCCTCACCGATGGCATTATTCACCACGGCAACGATCCCAAGATCAGCAGTTATGGAAATCAATATATCGCCAGGCTCCAAACGAGTTCTTTGTCCATCTGCGTTTTTCGGGGGTTCTACATGGATTATTGAATTGAATCGGAAGTTGATATGCTCTCGAGTCAAATTGCCAATGCGAACAAAAAGCGCCCCGCTCACAGAGTAATAGCGAGCCCAATCGCGTGAGCCACTTGTTACCGTGTTTGATATTGATTCAATTGATTTCACCTCCCACTCCACCGGGATTCTGCCGAGGGGGGAATCCTTGAAGGCGTGGGTGGCTTCGCTGCGGAGGTTGCCGTGTTCGTCGATGCCGCGTGTCAGCAGGTCTTGCAGCAGCCCCGCCTTGATGCGCTGTTGCTTGGCGATCAGAGCCTCGGTCTGCTCGATGGCCCGGTCCACCGTCGAAAGTACCTCGGCAATCTTGGCTTGCTCCGAAAGCGGTGGGTTGTCGATTTCAAATTCGATGAGTTGATTAAGCGTGACGCCTTTGACGGTTGATCCTGTTGCAACGTTCTCAATGCGATTTCTGATGTGGCCAATCGAGTATGTCACATAGGCTGCATCAAAATTTGGACGTAGAAATAAGGCCTTTAGGTCTTGGTTAATCGCAACAGGAAATTCGGCGCGCGCAATCCTTCCCACGCCCATTCGAGTGCAAATTATCGGCGTTCCAGCAGGGATCAGATGTGATGCGCTACGCTTTAATCCATCCTCGCTAATTGACTCTTGAGTAGATGTCAAACGGCAGCTGTCGTCTGTGAAATCTTTAACCGACGCCCAAGGAATATTCCCAATCCAATACTCCGGAATGCCGCGCTCAGGAGTGCCACCCCCAACAAAATTGGATACCACTTCAGCAAGCGATACGCTCATCTCCCGCCTCCCGCACAGCGGTGCGTCAACGATAGGGCATTCATCCCACAAGCCCTCCGTTCGCGACAATCAGACAAGCTCTTATTGCTCCGAACTCAAGTTGGTGACACTAAGGGTGCGCGCCGTTGTCGAATCGGATGGCTTCACGCTTGGGTC
>CAZTNO010000325.1:0-2703 GCA_964614865.1 uncultured Clostridia bacterium | reverse complement strand
GCGGTTGCACGTCCGCGGGTACAAGGAGGAGGGGACGACCACCACCCCGTTCGACATGACGGTGCTCAACGGGTTGGATCGCTTCCATCTGGTGATGGACGCGATTTCGCGGGTGCCCCGCCTGGGCGAGCGGGGGGGGAGGGTGCGCCAGGAGATGGTGGAAAAACTCATCGCCCACCGGCGCTACATCGAAGCGCACGGCGAGGATATGCCCGAGATCCGCAACTGGCGCTGGGAGATGCCCGCGGGAGGATCGCTTCCCGGTGCCGGGGAATGAGAGGGGGGGGGCAGGAAAAAGCGATCATGGAGAACGGCAAGATGGAATCCCCCAAAGGGGGGAAGGCGGCCTTTCTGCTCTTGTCGCTGGAGGCGCTAGGTGTCGTCTTCGGCGACATCGGCACCAGCCCCCTCTACGCGCTGAAGATCTGCTTCGGCTCCGAATACGGGTTGGCGGTGACCCGGGGCAACGTGCTCGGCATCCTGTCGATGATCTTCTGGGCGTTGACCCTCACCGTGACCATCAAGTACCTGGTGTTCATCCTGAGAGCCGACAACCACGGGGAGGGCGGCGAGATCGCCTTGATGGCCCTGTGCATGACCAAGGTGGCCAAGAACCGGATGACCCTGGTGGTTGCCCTGGGGCTCTTCGGCGCCTCCCTGTTCTACGGGGACGGGGCGATCACCCCGGCGATTTCGGTGCTGTCGGCGGTCGAAGGGCTCGGCATCTTCGCCCCGTCCTTGCATCGCCTGGTCATTCCGTTGACCGTCGTCGTCCTGCTGGTCCTGTTCTTCTTCCAGAAGAAGGGGACTGCGGGAGTCGGCCGGGTGTTCGGCCCGGTGATGCTGCTGTGGTTCTCCACCCTCGGCATCCTCGGATTGCGGGCGGTGGTCGCCGATCCCGGGGTCTTTGCCGCCATCAACCCGGTGTTTGCGGTTCGTTTTTTTGTGCAGAACGGCCTCGCCTCCTTCTTCGTCATCGGCGCCGTTTTCCTGTCGGTCACCGGAGCGGAAGCCCTGTACGCCGACATGGGCCACTTCGGCAAATCGCCGATCAAGTTCAACTGGATGGTTTTGGTCTTCCCGGCGCTGCTCTTCAACTACTTCGGCCAGGGGGCCAACCTGCTGGTCGACCCCCGGGCGGCGCAAAACCCGTTCTACCACCTCGCACCGCAACCGTTGCTGCTGCCCATGGTGATCCTCTCCACGCTGGCGACCATCATCGCCTCCCAGGCCGTGATCTCGGGGGCTTTCTCGCTGACCCGGCAGGCCGTCCAGCTGGGCTTTTTGCCGAGACTCACCATCGTCCACACCTCGAAACAGGAGCGCGGGCAGATCTACGTGCCGGCGGTGAACTGGATCCTGATGACCCTGACGATCGCCCTGGTGCTGCTGTTCAAGAACTCCGACAGCCTGGCCGCCGCCTACGGCATCGCGGTCACCACCTCGATGCTGATCACGACCATGCTCTTCTTCCGCATCACCCGCTCGGTCTGGAAATGGCATCCGCTCGCCTCGTACGCCCTGACCGCCCTGTTCCTGGTGCCCGATGGCGCGTTCTTTCTGGCCAACATCGTCAAGATCCGCAAGGGGGGGTACTTGCCCCTCCTCGTCGGCACCCTGGTGTTTTTGACCCTCAAAACCTGGAAGAAGGGGCGCAACCTCCTTTTTGCCAAAATGCGAGAAATCGCCCTGACCTGGGAGCAGTTAATCCATTCGGTGGAGAACTCCAGCATCCAGCGGGTGCCGGGCGTCGCCGTCTTCCTCTCGGGCAACCCCCGGGGCGTTCCCGTCGCCCTGCTGCACAACTTCAAGCACAACTACGTGATCCACGAGACGGTGATCACCCTGAGCATCGTGACTACCGACGAACCAAAGGTCATCAGCAAGGACGAGCGGCTCGAGGTGAGCGAAATCGCCCCTCGCATCTATTCGGTGGTGGCCCGGTTCGGATTCATGGAAACGCCCGACGTGCCCCGGCTGCTCGACCAGTTGCCGTCGCGGGGGCTGGTGCTCAACAAGGACAAGACCTCCTACTTTCTCGGCCGCGAAACGCTGGTGTCGGGTAAGGGCAAAGGGCTCCGCGGCTGGGAGAAAGTGATCTTCAGCTTTCTGTCCAAGAACGCCACCTCGGCGACCGCCTACTTCGGCCTGCCGGCCAACCGGGTGGTCGAACTCGGATCGCAGATCACCATCTAGCCTGATCCCGACTGGCCAGGGGCGGGACTTGCCAGGCGAAAGGAAATGGGTATACTGGACTGGAAACAGGAGGTCCCATGAACAAACTCATCGTGCTTGCGGCGGCAGGGGGGCTGCTACTGCCCGCCGTACTGAACGCCCAGTACCGCCGGACCGACCGCGACCGCTCCAGCGCCCAGCAGCAACGCATCTCGATGGTGATGGCAGACCTGGAGCGACAGAGCGAGGTATTTATGCGGGCCCTCGACCGGGCCCTCGACTCCGGTCGTCGGGGGGGGACGGGGCGCGGGGAAGAGTTGCGCCTCGACGGGGTGCGGCTGGAGCGGGCCATCGATCAACTGCGCCGGTCGTGGTCAGAATGGCAGGATCGCCACCGATCGCGCGCCCAGGTCAACGCCGTGCTCATCTCGGCCCAGGGCTTGCAACGCACGCTGAACCGCCATCCCCTGCGCGGCTTCCTGGAGCGGGACTGGTCTCGTCTGCGCGAGGGATGCGACCTGCTGGCCG
>CAZTNO010000324.1:0-2711 GCA_964614865.1 uncultured Clostridia bacterium | reverse complement strand
TCCCCTTCACCTCCTTTTCCACCTACAACCTGAGTTTCAACTGTCGAAAGAAACCGTTCGACCGGGTCGAGGTCCGCCGGGCCTTTGCCCATTTGCTCGACAAGCCGGTGTTGATCCGGCAGATATTCCAGGGCTTTGCCGTCCCGGCGGTGACCATGCTGCCGCGGCAACTCCTCGGTTTTCACGACCGCTTGCGCGATCCAGGCTTCAATGTCGAATTGGCACGCCAGCTGCTCGCCCGTGCCGGGCTTGCCGGCGGTTTTTCCTGCTCGATCCATATCGCCGATGGCAATCCCGGTGTCGAGGAGTTGATCAACCGGCTCATCCTCAATGCGCGCAAGGTGAAGATCCAGATCACCAAGGTCCAACTGCCTTTCAACAAACTCCGCGAATCGGCCACCCGCGGGGAACACGACCTGATCTGTCTGGGATGGAGCGGAACCCCCGATGCCGATTACTTCATGATGCCCCTGTTGACCCTGGAAAAGGGGAACTCCAACCGTTCGTTCTACCAGAACGCCGAGTTGATCGCCCTGTTGAAACGGGCCCGCGAGACCATCGACCCCCAGAAGCGGCGGACCCTCTACTTCAAGGCCCAGGAAATCGTGCACCGCGAGGTCCCCCTGATCCCCCTCTTTCACCTGCGGCAAATCGTCGCTCATCAGCAGCGGTTCCAGAACCTGTTCGTCGATCCAGCCGACCACCTGATCTTTCGGGACGCATTCCAGACAGGAGACGTGGCAAAATGAAGCGCGCTGACCTTTTTTGTCGGGTGCGAGTCGGGCTGGCCTGGACGGTGCTGCTGCTTCTCGCAACTCCGTTTTTGGCAGCCAGGCCGCGTGTGATCGTGGCCGGCCATCCCTCGCAACCGACCTCACTGGATCCCGGCCAGGCGTTCGACACCGATTCGAGCTTTGTCACCTACAACGTGTTCGATACCCTGGTCCGGCTCGATCCGCTCACCTTCCGCATCGAACCGTCGCTGGCCACCTCCTGGCGGATCGAGAATCGTGGGCTCGTCTGGGTGTTCCAGTTGCGTGCCGGGGTTACCTTTCACGACGGCTCCCCCTGCGATGCAGATGCGGTGGTTTTTTCGTTTCAACGCCAGTTGAAACCGAAGTTCCGCCACCGTTACTATCCTTTTCCCATGTTTGCCGAACTCTTCCCCTATCTGAAAGAGGTGCGCAAGCGGGGCGAAATGGAGGTGGCCTTCACCTTGTCGGAGCCCCACCCCCCCTTCCTGGCCGCCCTGACCGTGGAAAACGCCGCCATCGTTTCACCGACGGCGGTGATTCGCTATCGTCAAGATTTTTCACGTCATCCCGTGGGGACGGGGCCCTACCAGTTCAAGGAGTGGATTTCGGGAAAGCGGCTGGTGCTGGTTTCCAATCCCGCTTATTGGCGCGGCAGACCGGCGATCGAGGAGTACACGGCCATTTTCCAGCCCGACACGCAACAGCTGGAGCACCTGTTCAAGCAGGAGAAGATCGACCTGATGCTGTCGTTTTCCATCTCCCGGATGGCGGGCCTGCGCAGCCTCAGTTGGGTGGGGGTGGAATTCACCCCGCTGCTCACCTGCCACTTTCTGGCCCTGAACATGAAGCGCCCCTGGATCCGCGACGTCAACGTGCGCCGGGCATTGAACTACCTGTGGGACCCGCGGTTTCTCTCCTATGTCTTTCAGGACTACGTGATCCCGCACTCGTCATTCTTTCCCCCCAAACTCATCGGCCTGCAAAAGGTCGAAGCCGGCTACAGTTATTCGCCCGAAAAAGCGCGCCAGTGCCTGGCCGCCGCCGGGATCCGCCAAGAGATCCGGCTGGAGTTCCTCCTCCCCGAGGATGGTGGCCTGATGATCGACCTGGTCAAACTCTACGCCCACAACCTCAAGAAGGGGGGGATCCAGCTGGACGTTCGGCGGGTATCGAAAACCGAGTACGATCGCCGTTTCCAGCGGGGCGAGTACGACCTGACCTATTCGGGCTGGATCGCCGACTATCCCGATGCCGACAACTTCGCCACCCCGTTCTTTTCCGCCACCCTCGAGGCCGAGGGGTTCGCCAACTTCGCCTCGGCCCCCCCGGGGCCCATTCACGAACTGGTGAAAAAGGCCCGGGTTGAAGCCAATGGGGGAGAACGCAACCGGCTCTACCGCGAGATCAACCGTCGGGTGCTCGCCGAGGCTCTGTTCGTCCCCCTCTACCAGGACAGCAGCGTGATCCTGTACAACCGTAAAATCGGCCGGCTGGTGGGAAACCCGTTGGGCAAACTGTCACTTTTCGACATAGATCGACGATGAAGATCCGCACCAAGTTTTTTCTGTCGTTCTTTTTGATCGCCGGTCTCTCCGCCCTGCTGGCGACTTTTTTCGCCATCTACTCGGTCCACAATCGCTACGAAGCGTTGGCGATGCGGACCATCGAAACGGCCAAAAAAACGGCTGAAAACACCTTTTTCGAGTACCTGGGCGAGTTGATCCGCAAGGCCACTTTTTTGGCCGAACTCAACGAGACGATCGTCACCCTCGATCGCCCCGATGAACTCGCGCTGGCTCTGGAATCCAAGGTCTTCTTTCTGGCCAACCTGAACGTGCGCATCCTCGACCGACAGCATCGCATCCTGGTGGCCCGCAACAATGCCACCCAGACCCTGATCGACCAGACGGCAATCGGCCGTCTGCCTGCGCTGGAAATCGGGGAAGACGATTTTCT
>CAZTNO010000323.1:0-2720 GCA_964614865.1 uncultured Clostridia bacterium | reverse complement strand
CGAGGTGTTTCAGCAGCGCCATCCCCTCGGAGTTGGTGTGCGCCGTGGTGGTGAATGTGATCTGCATCCCCTTCGGGTGCTCCACCTTGCTGTAGTGGATTTCAGGAAAGACGAGCTGGTCTTTCAGGGCCAGCGTGTAATTTCCCCGGCCGTCGAACGACCGTTTCGACCAGCCGCGAAAATCCTTGATACGGGGCTGGACCACGGTCGCGAACCGGTCCAGGAACTCGTACATCCGCTGGCCACGAAGGGTGACGGTGGCGGCGATCGGCTGCCCTTCGCGCAAGCGGAAGGAGGCGATCGATTTCTTGGCCTTCTTGATCACCGGCTTCTGCCCGGTGATGGTGGTCAAATCCTCGACCACGCGATCGAGAACCGTGATGTTCTGGGTTGCCTCGCCTACCCCGGAGTTGACGACGATCTTGTCCAGTTTGGGGACCATCATCACGTTTTTGAGCTTGAGCTCTTCCTTGAGGGTGGCGACGATTTCGTTTTTATATCTTTCTTGCAGTCGGCTCATGGTATCCCCTAGTCTATTACGACCTGGCATTTCTTGCAGATCCGCTGTTTGCCGTCATCGGTCACCTTGTAGCCGATGCGTACGCCCTGCTCGCACTCTTTACAGTAGTACAGGACCTTGTTCACCGGGATCGCCCCCTCGCGCTCGACCACTCCCCCCTTGATGTTCTTCTGGGGATTGGGCCGCACGAACTCTTTGAGGGTGTGGATCTTCTCCACCACCACCCGGTTCTTGTCGATGACGATGCGCAGGATACGACCGATCTTGCCCCGGTCGCCCTTCCGCCCCGAAACCACGATCACGGGATCGTTTTTCTTGAGTTTCATCTTTTCCATCAGAGCACCTCGGGAGCGAGCGAAACGATTTTCATGAACTTCTTTTCACGCAACTCGCGGGCCACCGGTCCGAACACGCGGGTTCCCACGGGCTCGTTGGTCTTGTCGATGATGACCGCGGCGTTGTCGGAAAACCGGATGTACGAACCATCCCGGCGACGGACTTCCTTGCTGGTACGCACGACCACCGCCCGCACCACGTCGCCTTTCTTGATCTTGGCGTTCGGCTCTGCCGCTTTCACCGAGGCCATGAACACATCACCGATCCCGGCGATGCGACCTACCGCGCCGCCGACGGCGCGGATGAACATGATCTCTTTGGCTCCCGAGTTGTCGGCGACCTTGAGTCTTGTTTGCATCTGGACCATGTCACACCTCTTTGCCCTGGCCTTCGGACGCCGGCACGACGTTTACCACCAGCCACCGCTTGAGCTTGCTCAGCGGGCGGACGAGCTTGATGTCGACCTTGTCCCCAGCCTTGCAGCGACCGGCCTCGTCGTGGGCCAAATAGCTCTTCTTGCGGCGGATGATCTTCTTGTACACCGGATGTTGAAAGCTGCGCTCGACGCTGACGGTGACGGTCTTCTCGGCCTTGGCCTTGACCACCGTGCCGCTCAGGATGCGCTCAACCTTTGCTTGTTTTTCCATCGGGGGACCTCTTCTTTTCCGAAATAATGGTCATCAGCTTGGCGATGTCCTTGCGGGTCTGGCTGATCTTGTTGGGATTGTCACTCTGGCCGAGCATCTTCTGCATTTTCTGCTTGAAGAGCTTGTCCTTGGATTCGACCAGCTTGGCGTCCATCTCCTCGACCGACATCGCCCGGATCTCCTTGGTCTTCATGATCGACTCCTTTACGCGTGATGGCGGGAGATGAAACGGGTCTTGATCGGCATCTTGGCCTGGGCCAGGCGGATCGCCTCCTTGGCCACTTCCTCGCTGACGCCCTCCAGCTCATAGAGCACCCGTCCCCGCTTGATCACATCGACCCAGAACTCCGGGTCGCCTTTTCCCTTGCCCATGCGCACTTCCACCGGCTTTTTGGAAACCGGCTTGGCGGGAAATACGCGGATCCACAACTTGCCGCCGCGCTTGATGAAACGGTTGATGGCGATACGGCCCGCTTCGATCTGCCGGGCGGTAAGCCAGCAGTTCTCAAGGGACTGCAAGCCATAGTCACCGAAAGACAACACGTTGCCCTTGGTGGCGATGCCGCGACGCTTGCCGCGGAATACCTTTCTATGTTTGACTTTGGCCGGCATTAACATGGCTTACTCTCCTTTCTCCTCGATCTCGAGTTCCTGCCGACGATACCGTTCCTTTTCCCTGTCGGCGGCGTACACCCACACCTTGATGCCGATTTGACCGTAGTCGGTGAAGGCTTCGGTAAACCCGTAGTCGATGTCGGCCCGCAGGGTCTGCAGGGGCAACTTGCCCACCAGGTACCATTCGGCCCGGGCGATTTCGGCGCCGCCCAAGCGGCCCGAGACGCGGATCTTGATGCCGGTGGCACCGGAACGGATCGATGTGTCGACCGCCTTGCGCATGGCCCGGCGGTAGGAAATACGGCGTTGGATCTGAAAGGCGACCCCCTCGGCGATGAGCTGGGCCACGAGTTCGGGGCTCTTGATCTCGATGACGTCGACCAGGATCTTGTCCAGCGTCTTGCCGGTGATGGAACGGACGAACCGCTTCATCTCCTGGACTCCGGCGCCGCCCTTGCCGATAATGATACCGGGACGGGCGGTGTTCACCTGCACCCGGAGGGTGTCGGCGATCCGTTTCACTTCAACCGAGGCGCTCCCGGCGTGCGTGTACTTTTCCTTGATCGACTGGCGGATCTTGAGGTCGGTATGGCACTGTTCGA
>CAZTNO010000322.1:1696-2735 GCA_964614865.1 uncultured Clostridia bacterium | reverse complement strand
TCCAGTTGGCCGGCTCGATGCGGGCCAGGGAGCCAGACCGATCCTTCGTGATGGCACCCTCGGCGCTGGTCACGAAGTACCGGGATTCCTTGTCGCCCTCGGTACGCTTAACCATGCGGAAAACCTCGTCGAAATAGCCCGCGATGTTCTGCGCCAGCTTGCCGTTGATGCTGGGGACCACCGTGATCGCCCCGGTTTTTTCGTCCTTCACGGTGTCCTCGAGGCAAGTGAAGATCACGTTGAAGGGCAGATCCCGGTACGCCCGGATCATGCGGGTCATGCGGGTCGACAGAAGGCCCCAGTCCTGCTGGGTCATGAGGTCGTCGTACTGCTTGCCCATGCTCACGCCCAGGGCCGGCCGGTCCTTCTTGACGATCTGCTCCTTGGCCAGTTCGTTGATCTCGGTGAGGGAGTCGATGAACACGGTGTTGAACTGCGCGGCCACCTTCGGGTCGAGCAGCTTGACGTACGCGTCCATCACGTCCTGCCAGCTTTCCAGCTCCCACACGGTGAACTCCTGGTGCCGCAGGGGCAACAGGCCAGACTCGGCCGACAAGATCAGGGTGGTCTTGGGGTCGAGCGTCAGCGCGGTCGAGGTCTTGCCCTCGCCGCTCTTGCCGAACAGCAGACCCTTGATCCACTGCTGGGCAACGCTTTTCGTGCTGGTCATCTTCATCTTCCGATCCTCCTTTTTTGGATATCTTCAGCGGCTATCTGCCGCCGGTTGTGCTTCAAATCGCCCTCCCCAGCCGCGAGATCAGGTCGCAGATGTAGTCCAGGCCCTTGGGGGTGATGAAGACCTGGGTATATGGTTCGGGTCCGTTCCCCTTATTGACCGTGACGAGCTTGGTTTCAAACCTTCCGACCTCAATTTGCTCTTGATAGGGAAGGTTGCTTTTTGCGATCAGAAGGTGGTGATCTCTCGCGAAATCGAAAAGACGATTTCGACCCATCTTGATGCCCAAACGGTTGGCGATGATCTTCGCGGCCTGCTCAAAGGACAGGAGGCCGACGCTGGAAACGATGGCATCGTACTTCT
>CAZTNO010000322.1:0-1686 GCA_964614865.1 uncultured Clostridia bacterium | reverse complement strand
GAGGGTGAGCTTGCTCTCGTAAACCTTGAGCCGGTTGGAGGCCAGGATCAGGGCTTCGGAGATGATCACGTCCTCGGGCTTCTTCTGGATGGCCAGGTTGGCCTCTTCCAGTTCGCGCCAGCGCTTGACGATCCGGTGGCGCAGTTCGATGGAGTACCCAGCGACGAGGGTGACGGTCTCGTCCTTGGGGAGGTGGTAACATGGGCGCTGCTCCCCATTGCCACCGACGTAGACCGACGCAAAACTGCGTTCGTCTGCCTTCAGATCGGCCAGCATCGCCCGGATATCCCGGCACACGTCGGAGTGCCGCTTCCCGGTCAGCTTAGCGATGTCGCGGGAGTCCATGCAAGGGACGCCGTTGACCGCGACCAGCCCGATTTCGTTTTCGCCGAACAGTTCGATGCTTTCGTTCATGTTGGTTCGCCCTCCTTAGGCTGCGCGCTTAGCGCTGGGCTTTTTCCCGCGCAGAATGTCCTCAGGGGTAACCCCGAGGATTCCGGCAAGACGAATGATTGATTCGCCGCGGGGGATCGAACGTCTGGTCAGATAGTTCCACGCCTGCCGCGGGGTGACCCCGAGCAGGGCGGCCAGGTCTACCACCGTCAACCCCCTCGCCTTGATGTTCGATTTGTAATCTCGTTTCATACCCGAGATAGTATAATAATTCTCTCACGGTGTCAACAGAAAAAATAGAAATTCTCGAATTATTTTCTACGCATCCCCGAAACCATTGACACGGCCAGCTTTTGGCCGTATATGAAAGGCCATGGTCGGGCGTGATTTGTCACCGCTAGAGGAAGCTCTGTTAGAGAGGATCGAAAAACTCTTTCCGCAGTACACGAAAAGGGAGGTCTCTCGCAAAACCGGGATTCCTAATCCAAGGGCTGTGAGTTCGAATCTCGCCAGGCGCATTGTCACAACGCGGATCTCCGGGCTTTGCGCCGTTTGCCAACCAAGGCGCGAGTGACCACCGGGTGACCACGACCTTTGTGCAAATCGTCTCACCTCGGGACTTCTCGGCGCGGCGGTGGCGACGATCCCCACCCCTCCCCCAGTGACCAACGGGTGACCACGAGTTGCCCGAAACGACCCCACCACCATGCGCCACGTTGGTCAGGTTGGCGACGGGGGAGCGGGTCGTCAGGTTATGCGGTTTCGGGGCCGCGTCGATTTAAAGCGATCCTGGAGCGAAATTGGGGCCCACCACCCCGGAGTTACCCGGGGCCACGATCGATGATGGTGGTCTTGGTCGGCGACGGCATGCCCTTGAGGCCGGTGGGGGCGTTGAGCCTGGCCTTGACAGCATCCTCAATGTAACTCTTGATCGAGACGCGCTCTCCGTCCGCCTTGAGCTGGGCCACAACGATACCGACCCGGGTTACAATGTTGCGGTCCAGATAAACTGCGTTCCCTTTGTCACTCTTCATTCGTTACCTCCCACGCCTCCGAGAATTCAGCGTCCGCATACAGCTCCGCGAGTCCGCTGATTTGCTTGAGCCGCAACACCTCGTCAGGCTCCATTCCAAGTTCTTTTCCAATCTTCTCGTCCGCCCAGTTGCGCCGGGCAAGCTCCTGGACGATTTCGCTCATAGCCTGCACCTGATGCTTGCCGCGGGCACGGTTGTGGCGAATGGTTGCCGCGATGCGGTCTCCACGGTCTGCGCGGTCAGCGTTGATGACCACGAC
>CAZTNO010000321.1:2270-2748 GCA_964614865.1 uncultured Clostridia bacterium | reverse complement strand
CGCACCCACTCACGTTGTGAGCCGGGGGGAGTAGAATCGGCTTGCGTGGTCAATTACGTGTAACGTGACCGTAGGAGAGCAAAGACCTCAGTGGAGTCGAGGCTCTTCCGGCCATTCAATGGAAGCTGGAAAACATCCGGCGGATGGATACCCGGAAGCATGGGCAGGCTCTTGAAAAACTGAGGCGTGTCCTCGGCTAGAGCCCACCCCTTGATATTATGGCGGCGGAACCTTTGGGGAAACTCAGCCGGGGAGGGGGAGGTAGTGGGCGGTGTAGTTGGCGTAGAGGCGATAGAGGGGCAGGTCGCCGGTTTTCGGGGTGCCCAGCGCCGGCTCGCTGGCCACGGCGGTGGCCCAGATGCGCTCCACCGGGTCGGTTTCGCTAAATCCACGGAACTTGGCGGCAAAGGGGGTCGCCTCGGCGCGCACCTGGGCGAGTTCAGCCAGGATCGCCGGCGTCCCGAAACCCTGCTGGCGG
>CAZTNO010000321.1:0-2260 GCA_964614865.1 uncultured Clostridia bacterium | reverse complement strand
CGGTGGGCGAGGCGCACCAGCGCCCCCGAAGCCAGGTTCACCGGCAGGATCTTGACCAGGTCGAGGCAACGCTCGCGGGCCATCGTCGCGAGCTCTTTGCGGTTGATACCCGGGCTACCCGCGAGCAGGATCGGGGCGCCGAAAGAGATGTAGACGTCGCCGATGCGCTTGAGCATCGAGAACGAGTCGAGCACGTGCAACGTGCGGGCCCGCTTGTGGCCGTGAGTGACCATTTCCCGGGCTTCCCGCACCCGGGAATAGTCGACGTTGACCGGCACCACCGCCACCGGGAAGGCACCGATCTCGGGAATCAGCACGGCCGGGTCGTGTTTGCTTCGCTCGTACTGGATCGCCCCCTCGAAAGCTGCCGGGAAAAAATCGCCGTAGCGGCCGCGATCGGGGACGTTCTTGCGGGTCCCCTCGGGGAAGAAGAGCAGATCGATGCCGTGGCGGAAGTAGTGGACGATGTCTTCCTTGAAGCGGCGGGCCGACTCGATGACGTCCTTGCCGTCCTTGGGGCGCTTGATCAGGAATACCGAGCACTGCTTGGCGATGTCCTGGAAAAACCGGCCGTGTACCAAATTGTCGCCCATGGCCACCAGGGGGACTGGAAATCCGGTCTGGTAGAGGGCGGGGAGGAGGCCGCTGGCTTCCCACAGGCTCTTGTGCAGGCCGGCATAGAGGAACACGGTGGGCGGTTGTTGCTTTTTTTGCAGGGCCAGTGCCGGATCGATCTCCAGGTGGGGGATGACCAGGTGACGGTAGCCCCACATGCACAGGTTTTTGGCGATGACAAACCAGGTGTTGTGGCGATCGACGACCCTGGCCTCATGAGGGAAAAACATGGATGGTCGGAGCATCGCATCGATTATACCATGACCGGCGGGAGGGGAGAACGGGGAAACGGCTTTTCTCGATGGAAACCACCGGCCCGATCGGGCCGTATCAGGGAGCATGATGCATCCCAAGATCAACGTGGGCGAGTCGGTGTCGATCGCCATGAGTTCGCTTTTTCACAACAAGCTGCGCTCGTTTCTCACCCTGCTCGGCATCATCATCGGCGTCACCACCGTGATCACCGTGGTAACCATCATCCAGGGCCTCGACCGCTACGTCAAGACCCAGTTGTTCGCCTTCGGCTCCAACAGCTTCACCGTCTCCCGGGTGCCCGACATCATCACCAACCTCCCCCAGGCCCAGGAGATGTTCAAAAGGCGGCGGATCGAGTACGACGACTACCTCTACCTGAAGAACAACCTGCCGCAGGCCCTGCTCGTGGAAGCCCAGTATCGCCGCTCCGCCCAGGTGAAATTCGAGAGCCACCTCCTCAAAGACGTTATAGTGACCGGCGAAACCTACTCCAACCACCTGACCGGCCGCAAGATGGAGCTCGACCTCGGCCGTTTCCTGTCTCACGTCGACGAGCTGTATTCGGCCCAGGTGTGTGTGATCGGCGAAGACGTGCGCAAAGAGCTTTTTCCCTACAAGAACCCGCTGGGGCAGTGGATCCAGATCGGCGGCCAGAAGTACCGGGTGATCGGGGTGGTGCGTCCGATGGGCAAGATCATGGGGTTCTCGCTCGACGCTTTCGCCTCGATCCCCATCACCACCTTTCGCAAGTTCTACCCGGTGACCCGCCGCGACATCACCATCAACATCATGGCCGCCAGTCCTCCCGAGATCGCCGATCTCAAAGAGCGGGCCCGTACCGTATTGCGCAGCCGCCGCCACCTCTCGTTCCACCAGGAGGACGACTTCGCCATCGAGGATTCGCAGACCTTCATCGACATGTACAACAACCTCACCCGCTCGCTCTACCTGGCCATGATCGCCCTGAGTTCGATCTCGATGCTGGTGGGCGGGATTGTGATCATGAACATCATGCTGGTTTCGGTCACCGAGCGCATCCGCGAGATCGGCTTGCGCAAGGCGGTCGGAGCCCGGCGCCGCGACATCCTGATCCAGTTCCTGATCGAATCGTCGTCGATTTCGGCGGTGGGCGGGGTGATCGGCATCCTGCTGGGCTTCCTTTTCGCCAAACTGATTTCTGCCGCCACCTCGCTGCCGGCCGCCCTCGAGCCGTGGTCGGTGGTCGCCGCGTTGGCGCTGTCGAGTTCGGTCGGGCTGTTCTTCGGAATCTTTCCGGCCAACCGGGCGGCCCGACTCGATCCGGTGATGGCCCTGCGGGAGGACTGACATGAAAAGCGGGTTGTTTGTCGATATCCTGTGGATGGCGGTCGATTCCATCCGCAACAACAAG
>CAZTNO010000320.1:0-2766 GCA_964614865.1 uncultured Clostridia bacterium | reverse complement strand
GATCGGCTGCCGCCTTGCTGGGAGGGACGACCACCCTGCTAGACTTCGTGACCCCGGCACCAGACCAGTCACTGGCCCAGGCCCTGGACCTGCGGCTCGCCCAGGCGGCCTCCAGTCGCTGCGATTTCGGGCTCCACCTGTCGGTCACCCGGTTCCATGCAAACACCCCGGCCGAACTCGCCACCGCGGCCGGTCGGGGCTTCCCTTCGGTGAAGACCTACCTGGCCTACCCCGATACCATCGGCATCACCGCTGACGAACTGGCTGGGGTACTTGCCGCCTGCCACGACCTCGGCCTCACCCCGCTGGTCCATGCCGAAGACGGGGGGGCCATCGCCCGACGGCAGGCGGAGTTACGCCGGCGAGGGGAAACCACTCCAGCTGCCCACCCCCTCTCCCGCCCCCCGGAAAACGAAAAGTCGGCGGTACAAGCCGCCCTGGCGCTGGCACTGGCGGCTGGCGTTGCCCTCTACCTGGTCCACCTCTCTTCAACGGGCGCCCTGGAAGCCATCGCCGGGGCCCGGGAAGCGGGGCAACGGGTTCTGGCCGAAACCTGCCCCCACTACCTGTTTTTCGACGAGGAGGTCTACTTTCGCCCTCCGATCGAGGCCGCCCCCTTCGTGCTGTCGCCCCCCCTGCGAACCGACCGGGACCGGCAGGCGTTGCGCAGAGCTCTCGCCACAGGGTTTTTTCAGACGGTGGCCACCGACCACTGCCCATTCCTTCTGCACGGCCAGAAAGACCGCTTTCTCGACGACGTCTTTGCCATGCCGAACGGGGCGGGCAGCATCGAATTGCGTCCCGCCTTGCTGTACAGCGCTTTCGTGGTGCCCGGGCTGATCTCGCCAAGCGGTTGGGTGGATTTGATCGCCAGCGGACCTGCCCGCATCTTCGGCCTGGCCCCGCACAAGGGGACCCTGGAAGTCGGCAGCGATGCCGACCTGGTGCTGTGGAACCCCAAAAAGCGTTGGCTTGCTCCCACAAAACCGCCGGCAGGCGCGGGAGACCACTCGATCTATGCCGGGATGGCCTTGAGCGGGCGGGCAGAGCGGGTTTTTCTGCGGGGAACCCAAGTCTGCGCCGGCGGCGTGGTCAGCGCAGCCATCGGTTCGGGCCGGCTGGCCATGCGCTTTTCAGGGAACTGACCAGCTGATCCCGGAAGGGGGAGAGGTAGCGCTGGGCCGGCAAGCCCGGGCAGGAAGGCCCTCTCGCCCTGGATCAAAACTGACGCCCCGTCCAGGCCCGGACGCTTCTCCGCACCGCAAAAAATGTCAGCACGGCGCAGATCAGCGGGTACGCTCCCAGCCAGAGTGAAAACTCGGTCAAGGGGAGCGGCTGGTGGGTGAATCGGCTGTAGTAGTAGAGAAACAGCGGGCGGAATTGGAACGCCAGGCTGCCGACCACGAACACCAGACTCCAGAGCATGTAGGAGAGACCGGGGCGGGACATGATCGCCTGCTGCGGCGAGGGAGGGGGCGGAATCCCCAGCGAAAAACCCAGGGTTACGGCAAGAGTACCCAGCCACACCACCGCCGGCACCAGAAAGTGGAGGCTGAACAGCCCCGCCGCCCGGTCGGGGTTCAGGGCGGCATGGCCGATCCACAGCAGGCCGACCGCCAGCACCACCTGGGGGATCACGAAGAAGACCCACTTGAAACGAAAAAAGGCGACCGGGGGCAAGGGGCTGGCCCGGGTCAGAATCACCCCGCTCCCCTCCCCCGCAAGGGCCAGAAACGAGAAGCGGGAGTGCAAACCGGCCACGATGAACAGCACCAGCCCGAAATTGAGATGGGCAATCAGGGTGCGGACCGATTCGTGAGGGATCGGCATGGCCCGCATGTTGAGCACGAACACCGCCACCAGGGCCAGGATCACCAGCAGCTGCGTCCACTGCGCCTGGGTGCGCCAGAAGGTTTTGCCCTCCTTGTGCAGCAGGGCAGTCGCCGAAGGCGACAGCAGGCGGGGGCGCCGCCAGGACGACCGGCGTGCCCCCCCGGCGGCATGGCGGGTACGGTCGAGCACCGCCAGATACAGCCGGTTTTGCAGCACCAGCAGGGTGCCGATCCCCACCGCAGCCACCAGCAGGATGCGCAAAAGGAGTTTGCCCGAGGCTGCCATCTCGCCGCCGGCGGCCAGCACCATCGCCCGCCCCGCCCAGTGGAACGGGAACCAACGCAGCCCCTGGACATCGAGCGAGCGGACGTAGCCCACCAGATCGCCGATGGCCTCGGGCTGCAGGAGGCGCTCGGGGCGGAGGAGGCGCAGCAAAACGACCAAACCGGCGATGATCAGGATCGAGAACACCGACAACACCGGCTGCAACCTGCGCACCGAGACCAGCGCGGGCACGATCAACCCGAGGATCAGGCCAGGCAAGACGCCGAGCACCAGAAACAGGAAAAAGGAGGTGGCGATCAGGGCCAACGACACCCCCCCCGAGGCAAAGTGGCGGTGGTAGAAGTACAGGATGGGAATGGCGGCAAAGACCACCAGGGCCGAGCTGGAAATGGCGGCAAGCAAGGCCTTCCAGCCGAACACCGCCCCCGGGCGCAGCGGGGTCGACAGCAGAAAGGGGAGATCGTCGGAGAGGAAGAGTATCTGCAAAGAGGCGATCAGCGACGACATCACCAGCAGCGAGTAGAGGGTCAGCAGCACCATCATCAGGATCTTCTCGGCCAGGTAGCGGCGAAAGAAGTCGGGGACCTCGGTCATGCCCGCCAGAAAACCGAACACGCGGGCCGAGAAGTAGCCGATCACCAGCCAGAA
>CAZTNO010000319.1:0-2782 GCA_964614865.1 uncultured Clostridia bacterium | reverse complement strand
GGATGGCGGTCAGGATGTTGTTGAAGTCGTGGGCGATCCCCCCGGCAAACAGGCCGATCGACTCGAATTTCTGCGCCTTGATGAGTTGTTCCTCCATCATCAGGCGTTCGGCCATCTCCTTTTGCAGCTTGATATTGGAGTCTTCCAGCTGCCGGGTACGGTGATCGAGCTCCTCGGTCCGGCGAGATATCTCGGTTTCGAGGTGCTCGTGGTACATGCGGTTTTCCCGGCGCAGACGGGCCCGCTCCAGGGCTTTTTGCACCGCGTGTTCGAGGATAGCCATGTCCTGGACCGGTTTGGTGATGAAATCCCACGCTCCCAGGTGGATCGCCTCGACCACATCGCGGATGATGCCGGTGCCCGAAACCACGATGATCGGGGTGTCGGGAGATTCCCGGGTCACCGAGGCCAGCACTTCGAGCCCATCCACCCCGGGCATGCGCAAATCGACCAGCACCACATCGGGGTGCCGCTCGCGGAACAAGGCCAAGCCGCTGGCGCCATCGGAGGCCTTCAGCACCCGGTACCCGCTATCCTCCAGATAACCGCCAATGTTTTCCAGGATGACCGCCTCGTCGTCGATCGACAAAACGGTGGCCAGGGGTTCAGGGTTCATCGATCACCTCGGCGGAATGCCGGCTACAGGCCAGGACCGCCTCGATCATGCGATTCATGTCGAGCACCGGCTTGCGGAACACCGCGGTTTCGGAGATGCCGATGCGAAAGAGATTCTGCGGAATCGAATAGCTGCTGGAGCCGGTATGGATCAGAAAATTCAGCGACGGGCACAACTGGTGCGCACGCAAGATAAAGGCGTTGCCGTCGATGCCGGGCAAGCGCATGTCGACGATGGCCACGTCGAATTGTTCGCGATCCACCAGTTCGAGGGCCTCCTCGCCGTTTTCGGCGGCAATCACCGTGAACCCCTCGTCTTCCAGGTAGGCCTTCAGGTTGTCGCGAACGACCTTCTCGTCGTCGACCACCAGCACGTGGGGTTTTGCCGGGTTCATCTCAGTTCCTCGCAAAGGGGATGCGGATGACGAATCGGGTCCCCCGCCCCGGGGCCGATTCCACCTCCAGCGTGCCGCGATGGTTGTTGGTGATGATGAAGAAGGAGACGAACAGGCCGAGGCCGGTGCCGATCCCCGCCTCCTTGGTGGTGAAGAACGGCTCGAAGATCCGCTTGCGGGTCGCCTCCTCCATGCCGGGCCCGTTGTCGCCGACCTCGATGCGGGCGAAATCGCCCTCCCGCACCAGTGTTAGCACGATTCTCGGCGATTCGCCGTCGGCGCTCTTCTTTTCGAACATCGCCTGGGCTGCGTTCTTGAGCAGGTTGAGCACCACCTGCTGGATTTCGGTGACCACGCAGGGCACCGGGGGAAAATCGGGGCTGAACTCGCGCTGGATCTGGATGTGACGAAAGTCGTACCGCTTCTTGAGGTCGTAGTCGCTGGCGGCCAAAAGGACGGTGCGGTCGAGCAGTTGGGCCAGATCCACCGGGGCCATTTTGGATTCGCTGCGTCGGGAAAAGCTCAGCATGTTTTCCACGATCACCGCCGCCCGTTCTCCACACTCCCGGATGCCACGCAAAAACTCGACGATCTCCCGCTTTTCCAGATAGCAATTGATCTGCTCGAGGCTTGTGCCGCACTCCTCGGCCGCCTGCCGGTTTTTGGCCAACTCGGGCGAAATGCGGCGCAGGATGTTCTGACTGCCCTGGATGATGCCTCCCAGCGGGTTGTTGATCTCGTGGGCCATGCCGGCGGCAAGCCCGCCCACCGACATCATCTTTTCGGTCTGCACCATCATCTCCTCGATGCGCACCCGGGTGGTGATGTTGTCGATGCGGATCACCGCCCCATCGAGACCGTTGGACATCAACGGGTAGATCACCAGATCGAGGTAGTGAGACGATTCTTGCAAAAGGAGGCTCATGCGCTCGGTCTTGAGCGGCGTCCGGTCGCGCATGGCCTGCCGCACCTTGACCAGCTGGGACTCCAGCGGGGGAAAGACCTCGCTCAGGGGGCGCCCCTGGGCATCTTCCCGCTTCACCCCGATCATCCTCTCGGCTTCCAGATTCCACTGGGTGACCCGCTCGCTGGCGTCGACGCCGATCAGGGCCGAGGGCATCGAATCGATGATGTTTTGCAGGTACTGGCGGATATGCGACATCTCCTCGGTCTGGTTTTTCAGCGAACCCGCCATATGGTTGAACACCCGGGCCAGGTTGCCGATTTCGTCTTTGCGGGTCACCGGGATCCGCACCTCGAAATCTCCCCGCGAAATCGCGTCGGCCCCATCGGAGAGGGTCCGCAGCGGCAAGGACATGCGGTTGCCGACCACCACGCTGCCGATCACCCCCAGCACCACCAGCAGCAGGAACACCATGATCAGGCTGAAGATGCCGATTCGCCGGGCCACGATCAGGTCCTGAATGCCGACGCCGACAAACAGGGTGCCGATCACCCGTTGATCGCTGTCGCGGATGGCGAAGCGATCGAAAAGGTAGGCGCTGCCCAGCACGTTGATTCGGCTCTGCTGTCCTTGGGTCAGTTGCCCGATCGGAGGGAAATGGCGGTTTCCCCCCTCGTCGACAAAGGTCGACGCCAGGGGCCCATCGCCCGCAAAGATCAGGATCTCGGTTTTGGTCTTCTCTTTGATCGAATCGGCAAACAGCGAGTTCAGCGGCAATTCGATCAACAGGGAGCCTTTGCGTTCGAACAGTTCCGGGTCGACGATCGGCGAAAAGGCGTAGATGCCGATCCCCCCCCCCATCTGCAGA
>CAZTNO010000318.1:0-2782 GCA_964614865.1 uncultured Clostridia bacterium | reverse complement strand
CTCTTCAGAAAAGATTCTTCGGACTTCCGCCTAGAAAAAACGGGGGGATGTCAGTGCGGGGGGGGCAGCGTACCGAAGAGAGAAAAGGGGGAAAAGAATGCCGGGACGCGGAATTGAACCACGGACGCGCAGATTTTCAGTCTACCGCTCTACCGTCTGAGCTATCCCGGCATTCTTCCGAATTCTACCCGAAAAAAACCTTCGGGTCAATAACCCCGCCCGCTTTGACTTCTTGCTCGCCCTTTCCTACAATTCCCGCAGGGTGAAACCATGACCTCCTCCTTTCCATCCCCCGCCGCCAACGAGGTCGGCCGTCGATGAGCTCCGCCCTGCCGGGCATGCGCATTGTCCTGGCCGGCGGGTCGGGGCTGATCGGCCGCAGCCTGGGAAGAGGGCTGGCCGCGGCGGGGGCCCGGCCCGTGTACCTGAGCAGATCTGCTCCCAGGGCAGGGGGAGAGGCCGGCGGCGAGTGGCTCCGGTGGGACCCCGCCGACCCGGTGGGAACCTCCCGCCTGCTGGAGGGGGCTGACGGGGTGGTGAACCTGGCCGGCGAGAGCATCGCCACAGGCAGATGGAGCCCGGCCCGCAAAGCAGCGTTGCGCAGCAGCCGGTTGACCACGACTGCGGTTTTGACCGAGGCCCTGGGTCTGCTGGCAAACCCCCGGGTGGTATTTGTCCAGGCCTCGGCGGTCGGCTTCTACGGTGACGGGGGGGAGCGGGTCCTCGACGAGAGGTCGCCTTCCGGCCAGGGTTTTTTGCCAGACCTGGTCCAGGACTGGGAACGAGCGAGTGCCCCGCTGGAGGGGGTGCCGGGAGTGCGCCGGGTGGTGACCCGGCTGGCTCCGGTCTGGACCACCCTGGGTGGCGCCCTGCCCCCGCTGGTTTGTCCGTTCCGACTGGGGCTGGGGGGGAGGCTCGGGAGCGGAAGGCAGTGGACTCCCTGGATCCACCTCGACGATGCAGTGGCGGCCTTGGTTCGTCTGCTTTGCGACCCCCGGGCCGAGGGGGTGTACAACCTGGCCGCCCCCGAGCCGTTGCCCAACCTCGACCTGGCCAGGTTGCTGGGCCGCATCCTGCGAAGACCATCCCGGTTGCCGCTGCCAGTTCCGTTGCTGCGTCTGGCCCTGGGGGCCATGGCCGACGAGTTGCTGCTGGTCTCGCAACGGGTTATCCCCAGCCGACTGGAAGAACTGGGTTTTGCGTTCACCTACCCCACCGCCGAAATGGCCCTGCACTCGCTGCTCGGCAAGGAACCTGGCGGGTAGAACTCTGCCCGGGGCCATGCGCAGCGACGGAACTGTGGTAGCATGGAGACGGGCAAAACCATCATGAACCGATTTCCGGAAATACCCGGCTACGATCTCAAAAAGCACCTGGGCGGCGGCGGCATGGCCGACGTCTTCATGGCCGTTCCCCACGGACAGAACCGCCTGGTGGCCATCAAGGTGATGACCCGCACGCAACTCGACCCCCGCCACGCCCGCCGCTTCATCAAGGAGGCGCAAACCCTCTCCGACCTGAAGCACCCCGGCATCGTCCGCGTCCTCGGCGCCGGTCGCACCGCCCAGGCCCATTACATCGTGATGGAGTTCTTTCCCGAAAGCCTGGGCGATCGCCTGCGCCGGCAGGGCCGCCTGCCCCCCGACGAGGCCCTGGCCATCGCTGGGGCCGTGGCCGAAACCCTCTACTTCATCCACCGCCAGGGGATCATCCACCGCGACGTCAAACCCGACAACATCATGTTCCGCACCGACGGCCAGCCGGTGCTGCTCGACTTCGGCATCGCCCGGGCGCTGGGCACCCGCACCCGGCTCACCGCCACCGGGATGGTGCTGGGGACCCCCCGCTACATGAGCCCGGAACAGATCAAGACCGAAAAGCTGGACGGGCGAAGCGACATCTATAGCCTGGGGGTAGTGCTGTTCGAGATGGTGGCCGGCCGGGAGCCGTTCCCCGGCGACCACATCGCTGCGGTGACCTACAAGCAGTTGATGGAGCCGGTGCCGCTCCTGCCCGCCGAAACCGCCTTCCTGCAGCCGGTGGTGGCCCGCATGATGGCCAAGGAGAGGAGTACCCGCCCGGGCTCCGAGGAAGAGTGGCGCCTGCTGGTCAGGCCGGTGCTGCGCCCGTTCACCCTGCCGCGGGTGGCGGCGGTGAAGGTGCCCAGGGTGCCGCCCGAAGAACGCCAGCCAACGCGCATCTCCCCCTCCCGAAAAAACCCGCCCAAAAAACGGCGATCGCAGGCGAATCGCCGCCCTGGCAAAACCTCCCGTTGGCGCTGGCATCTGGCCCTGATCGGAGTGCTGGTGGCCTTCTTCCTGTTCAATCTGGACCTGTTGCCCGGCTGGGGACGGGCGGCCTGGGCCTGGCTCAGCGCCCTGGTGAAATCGGCAATGCCCCCGCCCCCCTGAGAGGCGGGCCCGCGCGCCCGTTCAATGGGGCTCCCGTTCCATCCGGTTTGACTTCAGGAGGATTCGCACGTATGCTGGCCCCATCAGGAGGATTCAACATGCTCAACGTCATCATTCAACTGGTCAGTGGGGCGATCGGCGGCAACGGGGCTGGCGCCTTGATGAAAAAACTCTCGCTGGGGACCATCGGCAACTCGATCGTCGGCATCCTGGGAGGCGGCATCGGCGGCCAACTGCTCGGCCTGCTGGGAATGGCCCCGGCGGCTGCCGCCGGCGGCGGCGACCTGAACGGCATCATCGCCAGCGTGCTCGGTGGCGGGGTGGGTGGCGGAGCCCTGCTGGGCATCGTCGGCGCGGTCAAGAAAGCCCTG
>CAZTNO010000317.1:0-2839 GCA_964614865.1 uncultured Clostridia bacterium | reverse complement strand
GCAACAGCCAGGCCGACCAGGAAGCGCTCGAAGAGTTGAAGGCACTGGGCTACCTATAAGGGACGACCGAAAACCCGCCACGAGGCCAGCTTCAAGGCGAACTGGACGGGAACCGAAAAGGACGCTATGATGGATGGAGCCGGTGGGCGAAAGCCGGCATGGCCTGGTCATGAAAAAGAAGAAGAACACTCCCCGGGAGACGCCCTGCGATTCCGTGCTGGAAAGCATCTCGGACGGAGTCTTCACGGTGGACCCCGATTGGCACGTCACCTCGTTCAACCGGGCGGCCGAGGAGATCACCGGCGTTTCCCGTGCCGAGGCGATCGGCCGGCGGTGTTCGGAAGTCTTCCGTTCGAGCATGTGCGGAACCGAATGCGCGCTGCATAGCACGCAAAAAACGGGCAAACCCATCATCGGCAGGTCGGGATACATTATCCGAGCGAGCGGGGAGCAGGTCCCGATCAGTATTTCCACCGCCGTCCTACGTGACGCCGGGGGCCGGGTGATCGGCGGTGCCGAAACCTTCCGCGATCTCTCCGAGGTGGAAGCGCTGCGGCGCGAACTGCAGGGCAAATTCCAAGTCGGCGACCTGGTCAGCCGCAGCCCGTTGATGCAGAAGGTGTTCGAAGTGCTGCCGATCATCGCTGCCAGCCCCTCCACGGTCCTGGTCCTCGGCGAGACCGGCACCGGCAAGGAACTGGTGGCGAAAATGATCCACGCCCTGAGTTCCCGCAAAAACAAGCCGTTCATCGCGGTCAACTGCGCCGCCCTGCCCGACACCCTGCTCGAAGCCGAGATGTTCGGCTACAAGGCGGGAGCATTCACCGGAGCCGGCCGGGACAAGCCGGGTCGATTCGCCCTGGCCCGCGGGGGGACCCTCTTCCTCGACGAGATCGGCGACATCAGCCCGGCACTCCAGGTCAGGTTGCTGCGCGTATTACAGGAGCGCACCTACGAGCCGCTGGGCTCGGTTCAGAGCGAGACATGCGATGCCCGGATCGTGGTCGCCACCAACAAGAATCTGGTCGAGCTGACCCGCCGGGGCGAGTTCCGGGAAGACCTCTACTACCGGATCAACGTGATCCGGGTGGAGATTCCGCCGCTGCGACGACGCCTCGAGGACATCCCGCTGCTGGTGGAACAGTTCATCCACCGCTTCAACCTGCTGCAGCAGAAGTCGATCCGCGGGGTGTCGGCCGAGGCGATCTCCCTGCTCATGGCCCATCGTTGGCCCGGCAACGTGCGCGAGCTGGAAAACGTCATCGAGCGTTCTTTCATCATGTGCCGCGGGGGGGACATCGACATCTCGCACCTGCCCGTGGAGCTGACGTTCCACGGGCAGAACGCGCCCACCGCGGGGGTGGATCTGCGTTCGAGTCACGATCGCTTCGACGCCCAGAGCATTCTGGCCGCCCTCGAGCGAAACGGCGGCCACCGCTTGGCCGCCGCCAGAGAACTCGGTATCCACAAGACCACCCTCTTCCGCAAGATGAAGAAACTGGGACTGGATCCAGGCAAAGCGCGACGAGCCCTGTCCCGTCCGCCCCCGGGCGACAAACCGGCCCCCTGACGACCGGCGGCAACAGGGCGCTCAGCCCCAGGGGTTGCGTTTCTGCACTCTTTTTCCCATCACAGGTTGCGGTACCGCCACCATCACCTGGCCCCCCTCCTTGGCCGGAACCCAGGCGTGACGGGCCGATCGATCCCATCGCGCCCCCACTCACGCTTGGCATGGAATATGCTAGAAGAACGGTATGAGTATCCCGAGTTCCGAGCCGAGAAAGACCGCCTTTGCCGTATGGGACGGTCGCATCGCCCCGGTGTTCGATACTGCGGGCGAGTTTCTGCTGGTCGAGGCCCTGGGACAACAGATCGTTTGCCAGACCGACCTGCGGCTGGAGGAGAACCAGCCGGCGAAAAACTCGCGCCGCCTGGCCGAACTGGAGGTTCGGCAGCTGGTCTGCGGGGCCATTTCGCGGTCCATGCAGGAGCTGGTCGAATCCCAGGGGATCGAGCTGACCCCGTTTGTCGCCGGCGACCTGCTCGAGATCGTCGGCGCCTGGCGGGATGGCTGCCTGCGCCGGGAGCGCTTCTCCATGCCGGGTTGCTGCCATCGAGGCCGCTGTGGAAAGGACGGTCGCCGCCGCCTGGGCGCTGCGGCAACAGGCACCTGCCGGTGCCCGCAATGCGGGCAGCAGGCAGCCCACGAGCCCGGCGTGCCTTGCACGCAACTGCGTTGCTCGCTGTGCGGAAGCGCCATGATCCGGGAGTGAAGTCGCGTTTTCGATGAACCGAGGAGGAAAATATGCCAAGAGGAGACCGAACGGGACCGAGAGGGATGGGACCGATGACCGGGCGTGGCGCGGGCAACTGCGCCGGAGCCAATCGACCTGAAGCCCGGCAGGCAGCGCCCGATTCAAACCCGGGGATGGTGATGGGAGCACGCTTTGCCGGGAATTGTGGCCGGGGCTGGCGCCACATGTTCTTTGCCACCGGAAAACCCGGCTGGCTGCGTTTCGGGGCCCCTGCGGCAGCGCAGAGTCCCGAAAGCGAAAAGCAGTTGCTGAAGGACCAGGCAGAGCAGATGCAGCGTAAACTCGATTCGATCCACCAGCGGCTCGGCGAGATGGATTCGCCGCCCAGCCAGGACTGATCCATCAGGCAAACGACACGACGACCGGCCAGGACGGGGCCTTCCGGAGAGGGGGGGCGCCCCTGGCCCCGACAAACCCGGAGGGGAATCTCATGACCAAGATCGGCATCATCATCTGTGCGCGCTACAAGGACTGCGGCGGGGGTAAGTGTTTCCGGGCCTTGCGGGAAAGGGTGGGCGCCTTCT
>CAZTNO010000316.1:0-2840 GCA_964614865.1 uncultured Clostridia bacterium | reverse complement strand
GATGGCGGCAAAGGCCAGCAACTGGGCCAACTCGGCGGGCTTGAGCCAGGTAGCGGCCCAGCCGGCCAATCGCCCGTAGCCGAGAAACGCCAGGGCGACTCCCAACACCAGAAAACCCAGCGAGAACAGCTCCCGCACCAGCCCGCGAATCACGCCGATCAGGATCGAGAGGAGGATGATGGCCGCCACCAAACCGTCGAACCAGGAGAATTTCAGCATCCTCCCTCAGAGCGAACGCCCGGTCAGGATGCGAAAGATCTCGCGGTACCGGGATTGGGTGCCGGCGACGATGTCATCGGGCAACGGCGGCGGGGTGGACTTGCGATCCCAGGAACTGGCGAGCAGGTAATTGCGCACGAACTGCTTGTCGAACGACGGGGGCTCCACGCCGGGGCGGTAATCGCTTTCCAGCCAGAAACGGGAGGAATCGGGGGTGAAGATCTCATCGATCAGCACGGTGGCTCCGCCGGAGTCGCAACCGAATTCGAACTTGGAATCGGCGATCAAGATGCCGCGCCCGCGGGCGTACTGGCTGGCTTCGGCGAACAGACGCAGCGAACGGTCGCGGATGTCGGATGCCGCATCTTTGCCGATGCGATCCTCCAACTGGGCGAAGGTGATGTTCTCGTCGTGGCCGTGCTCGGCCTTGGTGGTTGGGGTGAACAGCGGTTCGGGGAGGGGGTCGGCAAAGTTCAGCCCGGAGGGCAAGGCGATGCCGCAGATCGTACCGCTCTCCCGATAGGAGGTCCAGCCCGAACCGACCAGGTAGCCCCGCACGATGGCTTCCACCGGGTAGGTCTGCAGTTTGCGGACGACCATGGCCCTGCCGGCGATCGTTGCCGCCACAGCGGCAAACTCGGGGCCTTTCTCGGGTTCGGCATCGATCAGGTGGTTGGCGATCAGCGGCTCGGTGAGACCGAACCAGAAGGCGGCCAACTGGTTGAGTACCTGCCCTTTGCCGGGAATCGGGGTGGGGAGGATGAAATCGAACGCCGAGATGCGGTCGCTGGCCACCAGCAACAGACGATCGCCAAGATCGTACACCTCGCGAACCTTGCCGCGCTTGAACAACGGGAAATGGCCTGTCAAACTCTCTCCGGTCATAAGGGGAACCCTCCACTTCGGGGGAATCGAGCCCGGACATTGTACGGGAGGGGGGCGGGCGATGTCAATCGCCCCGCCCCCCTCCCGCCCTGCGGCAGGTGGAAAAAAGCGGACGGCTGGAGGCGACCACCCGCCTCAGCCGCCCTGGCGACGGGTCGGTTACAGCTTCAGCGTCACGCCGATCATGGCCACCGAACCGCTGTAGTCGCCGAAACCGACGTCGAGACGAAAATTGGCCGCCAGCTTGGGGCTGAAGTAGTAACGGCCGTTCAGCAGCAGGAACGGGTAGATCGAACTGGTGCCCGAGCCCCACTCGGAGCTGTAGATGGCATAGCCCAAACCGCCACCGGCAGAGACGTCGAGGTTTTCCACGTCGAGCTGGGTGAAGTGATAGGCCGCCTCCAGCGAGGGGATGATCACGGTCACTCCGGAGGCGAACCAGAACATGGCCGTCCCGCCGATACCGATGTTGTCGGTCAAACCGTATTCGACGTTGGCTCCTACCGGGGTATAGCCCGAGGTCAGGCCGATTTGCGGGGTCACGGTCAAATCGCCCATCAGGAAAGCGTTCAACGGGGCAGCCTTCCGCTTGGGGGCGGCCGAAACCAGCGAAGTGGCGAGCAGGCACAGGACCAGAACGATAACGATTTTCTTCATGGGTACTCTCCTTATCTCTCCGGAAAAAACGATTCCGGGGCAGGTCGATTCTAGCCAAGGACCATGGAAAAGTCAAATTCCCGGCGACCGCCCGCGAAATTGACACCCCTTGGATTTCCTTCTATAATCGAGCTTCCCGCAGATGACAATCACCACGAAACTGTGCGACGCCCCCAGCGGGGTCGTTTTGCGAGTCCTGGAAATCAAGACCAGCCCTGCTGCCAGCCACCGCCTGCTGACCCTGGGGTTGAGGGTGGGAGACTCGATCATCAAATTCGGTGCGGCATTGTGGGGCCCGGTGCTGGTCAAGAACACGGCCCATCCCGCATCGAAAATCGCCATCGGCCAGGGAATCGCCCGCCGCATACTGGTCGGCCATGACGCTCCCTGAACTGATCCTGGTCGGCCAGCCCAATGCGGGCAAGAGCACCCTTTTCAACGTCCTCTCCGACATCAAGACCCATGCCGGCAACTTTCCCGGGACTTCGGTGGACATCGCCTGCAGCACGATCCAGGTGGAGGGGCGTAGCTGCCGCCTGGTCGATTTGCCAGGCGTCTACTCGCTGAACACCGGGGACGAGGCCGAGCGGGTCACCCTGAACTACCTGCTGCAGGAACGAACCGGTCTGCTGATCCAGGTGATCGACTCCTCCCTCCTTTCGCGCAGCCTGGAACTCACGGTGGAACTGGTCGAGCTGGGCCTCCCCATGGTGATCGCCCTGAACATGCAAGACGAAGCCGAAAAGCGCGGCATCCGCATCGACGCCGCAAGGCTCGAACAACGGCTCGGTGTCCCGGTGGTCCAGGTCACCGCCCTCTTCGGCAAAGGGATCCCGGCCCTGCTGCGGCGTTGCCTGGAAACCCTCGACCGCAAGGCCCCTCCTCCCCCCCCACTGCCCTTCACCGCCCACATCGAAAAACACATCACCGCCACCGCCGGGTCGATCGCCCCCTTCCCGGGAGTAGCGTCCCGGCTGAGCCGTTTTTTGGCCATCCAGTCCATCGAAAACCCCACGGTGCGGGCGGGGCGGGGGGGGGGGGGGCGGGGGGGGGGGGGGGGGGGGGGGGGGGGGGGGGGG
>CAZTNO010000315.1:0-2875 GCA_964614865.1 uncultured Clostridia bacterium | reverse complement strand
CACGTTGTTCGCCACTTCGATCTCCATGCGGTCGTCCATGACCCGCTTGACCGTGCCGAAGATGCCGCCGGCGGTGATGACTCGCTCGCCCCCCTTCAGGGCCGAGAGCATGGTGGTGTGCTGCTTCTGCTTTTTCTTGGCCGGCAGGATGATGAGCAGGTAAAAAATGGCAAAGATCAGGACAAAGGGGACCAGGGCTCCGAGCATGCTGCCCGTTGCTCCGGGTTGACCCGCGGTTTGACCATAAAGGAACATATCACTCTCCTCCATACTGGGACAAAAAGTCCTGTTTATATTGGTGGAACCCACCGGATCGAATAGCATACCGTATTTTGCCCATAAAAGCAAGGTAGAAGGAGACGTTATGGATGGTGTTCAGGATGGGGGAGAGGATCTCCCGGGCCATGAACAGGTGGCGAAGGTAGGCGCGCGAGAAAAAACGGCAGGTGTAGCAATGGCAATCGGGGTCGAGGGGGCTTTCGTCGGCTTTGTGGCACTCGTTTTTGATGCGCACCTTGCCGCGGGTGGTGAACAGGGTGCCGTTGCGCGCGTTGCGCGAGGGGAGGACGCAGTCGAACATGTCCACCCCGCAGCCGACGGCGGTCAGGATCTCTTCGGGGGTGCCCGAGCCCATCAGGTAGCGGGGGCTCGCCGCCGGCATGCGGGGCAGGAGGTCGGTCAGGATCCGCTCGAATTCGCTCCGGCTCTCGCCCACGCTGAGGCCGCCGATGGCGTAGCCTTCAAAGCCGATGCGGATCAGGTCGTCGATGGCCCGGGCGCGCAGGTCGGAATGGAGCCCCCCCTGCACGATGCCGAACTGGGCGTTCTCACTGCCCGATGCCAGGAAATGGCGGCGGGCGCGGCTGGCCCAGTGGGTGGTGAGGGTCAGGGCCCGCAAGTCGTCCTCCCGGCTGGCCGGTTGGCCGGCGAAGTGGTCCAGCACCATCTGGATGTCGGAATCGAGGGCGTTCTGCACCTCGACCGCCCGTTCCGGGGAGAGAAACACCGGCGATCCGTCGAGGTGGGAGCGGAACGTCACCCCTTCCTGGCTCAGGCGAACGTTGCTCCGCAAGGAGAAGATCTGGAACCCCCCCGAATCGGTGAGGATCGGCCCCGGCCAGCCCATGAACTTGCGCAGCGAGCCGAAGCGGGCCACGATGTCGGGGCCCGGGCGCAGCAGCAGGTGGTAGGTGTTGCCGAGGATGATCTGGGCTCCGGCATCGGTCAGCTGGGCGGGAGTCAGGGCCTTGACCGTGCCCGCCGTGCCGACTGGCATGAAGATGGGAGTTTCGATCGGGCCGTTGGCGGTCTCGATCCGGCCACAGCGGGCGGCTGCTCCGGGGTCCTGCTGCTGAACCGTGAAGAAGGGGGAACGAACGGACATCAACCGGTTCAGTGGGCCGGCTCGCGGGTGGGTTGCGAATCGAGGGCCAGCTGGTCGCGCAGGACCCTCGCCGCCTCGGCGATCACCGGGTCGCGTTGCACGGCCAGCAGCCACTGTTTGCGTCGGTCGCCCTCGCCATCGTCCCGGGCCTGGGAGGCGAGGGGGGTCATCTTCATCAGGGGGGCCTCTTCCAGCCTGCGGGTCATGGCGGCGGCCTCGTCGCGGAGCTGTTTCTGGCGTTTCAGGAATTCCTGGAGCTCCAGTTCTTCGCGGGTGGTGGCCCGCCAGCTCCGCACCTTCCCGGAGTAGCGGGCGATGTCGGCGAACAGGGGATGGCTGGCCAGGCGCACCCGGCTGTTGCCCACCAGCGTCTCCCGGAGCCGGCCCAGGCGGGACCAGGGGGTGAAGGCTACGGCGGGGAGGGCGTCGGCCGGCAGGGGGTGGTCGAGGTGGCGTTCGCCGATCTCGTCGAAGGGGTTGGCCTCGGGGAGGACGATGTCGGGGGTCACCCCGCGTACCTGGGTTGAGGGGCCGCTGATGCGGTAGAACTTCTGGATGGTCAGGCTGATGGCGCCCAGGGGTTTGTACTGGTCGTAGGCGGGGGCCAGGTAGCGGTCGAGGTCGATCACCGCCTGCACGGTCCCCTTGCCGAAGGTCGGTCCCGGGCCGATGATCAGGGCGCGGTCCAGATCCTGCAAGGCGGCGGCGACGATCTCCGAGGCCGATGCGCTGGCTTCGTTCACCAGCACCACCAGGGGGCCGGAAAAGGCGATCGTCGGATCGCGGTCCATCAGGGTCTCCCCGGGTCCCTGCTTGCCGAGAACCTGGACGATCGGGCCCCGCTCGATGAACAGCCCGGCCAGGGCGACGGCATCGTCGAGGGCCCCCCCGCCGTTGCTGCGCAGGTCGAGCACCACCCCCTGCGCCCCCTCCTTCTTCAGCCGGGCCAACTCGTTTCGCACGTCGGAGGCGGCGTTGCGGCCGTCGGGATTGCGAAAGTCGTGATAGAAACGGGGCAGGTAGATGTAGCCCAGCGCCGTCCCCTTGCCTGCCGTCGGATCCGGCATCAGCAGGGCCCGGGCATAGGTTTCCTGGATCACCACCACCTCCCGTTTCAGCGGAATGGTCACGATCCGGCCATCGGTCTTCTTCACCGAAAGCCGCACGGTGGTTCCCTTCTTGCCGCGGATCAGCTTGACGGCGTCGGTCACCCGCATGCCGAGGATGTCGACCGACTCTCCCTGTTCCTGGGCCACGGCGATGATGCCGTCGCCGACCTTGAGTTTGCCGTCCAGCCAGGCGGGGCCTCCGGGGATGACGTCGACGACCTTGATGGTCCCGTTGTCTTCAGACAGCAGGGCGCCGATCCCTTGCAAGGTGCCCGACATCTCGATGTCGAACTCCTCTTTTTCCTGCGGGGGAAAGAAGGAGGTGTGGGGGTCGGTGGCCCGGGCGGCGGGCCCGCGACGCCGCGGGATCGGGTGGATTCGG
>CAZTNO010000314.1:0-2887 GCA_964614865.1 uncultured Clostridia bacterium | reverse complement strand
AAGCGCGACTTGATCCGCTTCTCCAGGTCGGGGATCTTGTCGGGGTGTTTGTCGGCGCACAGCACGATCTGCTTGTCCTGCTGGGTGAGGCTGTTGAAGATGTTGAAAAAGTACTCCGAGGTGCCGCTCCACTTGGTGATGTACTGGATGTCGTCCATCAGGAGCACGTCGGCCGACGTGTACTTCTTGATGAATTCGGTGCGCCGGCTCATCCGCGTGTACTCGACGTACTCGCTCATGAATTCGTTGGAGGTGATGTAGATCACCACCGAATCGGGAGAGTTGTCCAGGATGCGGTTGCCGATGGCGTTCAGCAAATGGGTTTTGCCGATTCCCACGTCTCCGTAGATGTACAGGGGGTTGTAGGACTTGCCGGGAAACTCGGTGACGCTATAGGCGAAGGCGTAGGCGGTCTGGTTTTGCTGGAGCTGCACAAAAGACTGGAAGGTCTGCTCCCGGTTGATGCGCGAGGGAAAGAGCTGTCCTGCCGGTAAATCGCGTGCGGCGGGGGCGGGATCGTCCTCGGCCAAGGACACGATTTTCACCGTGACCCCCAGGTTCGGTTTGGCAAAAGCGTTCACGTCGGCAAGCAGGTTTTCCCGCAGCCATTCCAGGGAACGCTGGTCGGGAGCGGCCACAAAAAGGGTCTCGCCCACCATCCCCACCATTCGCAACGGATCGACCCATTTGCGGTAGAGCGGTTCGTCGAGTCGGTCTTTGAGAAAGTCCTTGATCTTGTCGAAACTCATGGTTGTCCTTTTTTCCACAAAAATTTACACAATTGTGAAAAACCATCCTGATCTCTGGTCGGGGGGTGAACCGGCGTATCTTAGTGAAAAGCGGAGTTTTTGTCAATCCCCGTCTGGATGGATTGTTCTGAAAATTGGTTGGAAAGCGCCCTCTCCTTGACAGACCCCCCCTTATCCCGTAGCATCGGAAAACCATGAGATCTCATTGGATGAGAATCCTTACCTTCGGGGCCGTCCTTTCCATCGTGGTTGCCCCCGCCCTGCTCTTTCTGGACGTGCATCGTTTCGCCCCCCGGGTGTTGTTGATCTGGTTGTTGATGGCCGCGGTGTTCGTCCTCTCCCGCCGGGAACCCTGATTTGTTTCACGTGAAACATGACCTCTGACCCCCAGATACTCACCCCCCCGCTGATCGCCTTCCGCGATTATCTGCTGGAGTACAATCGTCGGGTGAACGTCGTGTCGCGCCGCATCGGGGCACCCGAGGTGGACCAGTTGATCCGGGAGTCGTTGTTTTTGGCGGGCCATGTCGGTGCCCAGAAGGTGGTGGATGCCGGTTCGGGAAACGGGTTGCTCGGGTTGACCCTGGCCCTCGATGACCCGGCCCGCGAAGTGGTCTTGGTGGATAGTCGGGGCAAGAAAGCCGATTTTCTGAAAAGCGCGGTGGAATCCCTGCATGTGGGCAATGCCCGGGTGGCCTGCGGTGCCATCCAGGAGGTGTTGCGTCGGGAAAAGCACTCGGGCGGGGTGTTGGTGGCACGCGGTTTTCCTCAATTGGACTTGTTGGTTGATCTGTTTTACCGTCACCGCTTTGCCGAGTTGGCAGTGATCACTTCGTTGGAAAAGGTGGGTCTTATCCCCCCCCTATTGGAAAAAGTGTGTTCTTCCGTTTATAATATCCCGGAACGCCAGCGGATCGTCGTCTGGAAAATCGAAACGTTTCACGTGAAACACCGGGAGCACCATGGCTGAAATTATCGCTGTCGCCAATCAGAAGGGCGGAGTGGGCAAGACCACGACAGCCATCAATCTGGCCGCCGCGTTGGCGATTGCCGAAAAGAGGGTCTTGCTGGTCGATCTGGACCCGCAAGCCAACGCCTCCACCGGGCTCGGCCTGACCAAGAATACCCGTCGCCCCGACATCTACCAGGTATTGATGGACGGGGTGGCGCTGTCCGGAGCGATCGTCTCCACCGAGTTGCGGTATTTGCAGGTGGTCCCTTCCTCCAGGCAGCTGGCCCGCTTCGAGCTGGAATCGGTCACGGTGGACGACAACCATCTCTACCTGAAGCGCCACCTCGATGGTGCGGCCGCGGACTACGATTACATCTTTATCGACCTTCCCCCCTCGCTCGGCATGCTGACCATCAACGCCCTCACGGCGGCGGGGGGGGTGCTCATCCCGATCCAGGCCGAGTACTACGCCCTCGAGGGGTTGTCGGACCTGATGAACACCATCGAACGGATCCGCGAGCACTTCAATCCCGGCCTGACCGTGCGCGGCGTGCTGTTGACCATGGTCGACGAGCGGACCAACCTCTCCCGCCAGGTGGAGGGGGAATTGCGCGGTTTTTTCAAGGGCAAGGTATTCGAATCGGTGATTCCCCGCAATATCAAGCTTTCCGAGGCCCCGAGCTTTGGCAAGCCCATTCAGATTTACGACATCAAGTCGGCCGGTGCGCGGACGTACATGACGCTGGCCAGGGAGATGATGAAATCATGAAACGTACAGCGCTCGGCAAGGGGCTCAACGCCATCATCGCCGGCGAGGCATCCGAGGGGGCCAAGCAGACCGAACTCGATATCGACTCGGTGTTTCCCAACCCCTTCCAGCCCCGCAAGGTGTTTGATCCGGAAAAGATACAGGAGTTGGCCGAATCGATGCGCGAGAGCGGAATGATTCAGCCGGTGGTGGTTTTCCGCCAGGACGGGCGCTACTACCTGGTGGTGGGAGAGCGCCGCTGGCGCGCCGCGCAGCTGCTGAAGTGGACCCGGATTCCCGCCTATGTCCGCGAATACTCGGAACGCGAGGTGATGATCTGCTCGCTGATCGAAAACATCCAGCGCGAGGACCTGGGGGCCATGGAGGTGGCGGAGGGGATCGCCGCCCTGATTGAAAAAACGGGTCTGACCCAGCAGG
>CAZTNO010000313.1:0-2901 GCA_964614865.1 uncultured Clostridia bacterium | reverse complement strand
GCCCGCATCCTGGCCCGCGAAACCGGCTACGACTTCGCCGAGTTCTCGGCCACCAGCGCCGGCATCGCCGAGGTACGGGCCATGATGGAACGGGCAGCGCTCGCACGCAAGCAGAGCGGCACCCCCCTGCTGCTGTTTGTCGACGAGATCCACCACTTCAACCGCAGCGTGCAGGACGCCTTCTTGCCCTACGTCGAGCGCGGCGATATCGTGCTGGTCGGCACCACCACCGAGAATCCGGCCTACAAACTCAACCGGGCCCTGCTGTCGCGGCTCAAGATCCTCGAATTCCGCCCCCTGACCGAAGAGCACTTGGGCCGGTTGCTGGAGCGCGCCCTCGCCTTCATAGCCGCCCACGGCCGCACCCCGCCCCGACTGAGCCCCGAAGCGGTGGCACGGCTGATCGATCTGGCCGGAGGGGACGGCCGGCGGCTTTCCGGGCTGCTGGAAACCGTGGCCCAGAGCGAACTCGAAGGGGAGATCTCATCGGCCCAGCTGGCCGAGATCGTCCTGGTCCGCTCGGTCGGCTACGACCGCACCGGCGACGACCGCTACCAGTTCATTTCGGCTTTTCACAAGAGCGTGCGCAACTCCGATCCCGATGCCGCGTTGTTCTGGCTTTACCGCATGATCCTGGGCGGCGAGGACCCCCTCTACCTGTTTCGGCGCATGGTGCGGATCGCCGCCGAGGACATCGGCCTGGCCGACCCCCAGGCGCTGGCCATCTGCCTGCGGGCCAAAGAGGCGTTCGAGTTTTTGGGCAGCCCCGAAGGGGAAATCTTCCTGGCCATGGCCACCGTCTACCTCACCACCGCCCCGAAGAGCAACGCCCTCTACCTGGCCGAAAAGCGCATGGCCAAGGTGATTCCCAGCTTTCTCACCGTGCCGGTCCCCCTCCACCTGGTCAACCCCGACAACTTCATCGCCGCCGGCAAGGGGGCGGGACGGGAGTACCGCTATGCCCACGACCTCCCCGGCAAGACCACCGCCATGGAGACCTTGCCCGCCGAGGTCACCGAGCGGAACTTCTACCAGCCTGGAAAGATGGGTTTCGAAAAGAAAATCGCCGAGCGGATCGCCTACTGGGAGCGCCTCAAGGATGAAATCCGCCAGGGGGCTGCCGCAGGCGAGCCCTAGACCTGCCCAAACGCTACACCGAGTAGCGGGGGAAGACGATCTCGCGGAAGAGGTCGAGGGCGTAGCGGTCGGTCATGCCGGCGATAAAGTCGATCACCCGCAGGTCGAGGGCATCCTCGTCGGGGTAGGGATGGACGTAGTCGCCGGGCGTTTTGCGCACATGGTCGAAGATGGTCATCAGGATGTCGCGGATCTTCTGCTTGTCGCCCTGGCGATCGTCCCGCAGGTAGACGAGTTCGTACAAAAAAACCCGCAGGTTGAGGATCTCCTCGTAGACGTCGGGAGAGAGGGTGATGTACTCGAGGTTGGCCCGCTTGCTCTCCATGATGGCGTCGATCACGATGGTGTCGATCCTTTTCGCGAAGGTGGTGCCGAGCCTTCGCTGCGCCGAGGCGGGGATGTCGTCGCTCCCGATCACCCGCGCCCGCAGGGCGTCGTCGATGTCGTGATTCACGTAGGCAATGATGTCTGCGAGGCGGACGATCTGCCCCTCGAGGGTCAGCGGCAGCAGGGAGCGGTCGGCGGGAATTACCGGCCCCTTGCCTTTGGAGTGCTTGGCGATCCCGTCGCGCACCTCCAGGGTCAGGTTGAGCCCGGCGCCGTTGTTCTCCAGCCGGTCGACCACCCGCAGGCTCTGCTCGAAGTGACGAAAACCCTGCGGCGAGATCTCGTCCAGTACCGCTTCGCCGGTATGGCCAAAAGGGGTATGCCCCAGGTCGTGGCCCAGGGCGATGGCTTCGGTCAGGTCTTCGTTCAAGGCCAACGCCTTGGCGATGGTCCGGGCAATCTGGGAGAGCTCCAGGGTATGGGTGAGGCGGGTGCGGTAATGGTCGCCGCGGGGGGCGAAAAACACCTGGGTTTTGTGGATCAGGCGGCGAAAGGCCTTGGAGTGCAGGATGCGGTCCCGATCGCGCTGGAATTCGGTGCGTACCGGCGATCTCTTTTCGCGACGCAACCGGGTGGCATTGACGCTGCGTGCCGCCTGGGGGTCGAGTTGACCCTCCCGGGCTTCGAGTTCCTCTCGGATGGAGCGCATGGTCCTCCCCAGCGAATCGGATTTCACCTTAGCAGAGTCGTATCCTTTTGACAAGGCCAAAGGATCGTGTTATCTTCGCCCCATGAAAAGTTGGCTCTGGACCGTCTTGCTGGTCGTTTTCAGCACCGCGCTCGCGGCCCAGGCTTCGGCCGATTCCCGCCGGATCGTGGCGAGCCCCGCATCCCCCCGCCCGGGAGACCCGGTGATCTTCACTGCCGAAGGGTTCCATACCCCGGAACTGTTGAAGTGGGATCTGGGCGACGGCACCATCCTCACCGTGGGCAAGCGGCTAGCCGCCGGAGAAAACCCCCGCATCAGCTACGTCTTTATCGCGGCCGGCACTTTTTTGGTCCGGGTGTACGACTGGAACGGCGACCCCGAACGGGAGCCGGTCACCCAGGAAGTGGTGGTGATCGCCGCCGAGCGAATGATCAAGGTGCGTCCCTGGCCGGCTACGGAAAACGTCCCCCTCACCCTGATCGCCACCGACTTCTTCACCCCGAGCGACCTCTTTTGGGACCTGGGCGATGGCACCACGGTGGCCCCCGGCGATCCGGCCATCGAAAAGCCCTCTTTCCAGATCCGCCACACCTATGCCCGCCCCGGCACCTACCAGATCCAGGCCTACGACTGGCGGGGAGACCGCGCCCGCCCCCCGGTGACGCTGTCCATCGAAATCAAACCCGCCAGCGAAGTTGCCGCCCCCCCCCCGGTATCCACCGAGCCCC
>CAZTNO010000312.1:0-2936 GCA_964614865.1 uncultured Clostridia bacterium | reverse complement strand
ACTTTCACGACGGTCCTCCTGTGCGCAGGTCGCTAGGGACGGTGCTTTTTATTATTTCCGAAACTATTTTTGCTTGTTTTTGATTTCGGCGTTGATTTTCCCCGCCCGAACCAGGATGTATCCCCCGAAAATCAGGAAAATGGAGCCGAGGGTGATGAGGAGGGGGTCGAAGCGCAGGGTGATCCCCATGACCGAGAACGTGGCTCCCGCGGCCAGCAGGAAAAAGGAGTTTGCGAATGCCGCTTTTCCGCTTCCCTTGAGCATCTGGGTGGAGGCGCGGGCGTACTTGAGGTTGTCGATGATCTGCCGGACATCTTCTTCACATCGCCCTCGGCACGCCAGCCCCTTGTCCAGGTCGACCGCATGGGAGGCGGAGAGGCCCCGGCCGCAGCACTTGCAGATTCCGATCGCGTCCTGGGTCGGGTCGTAAAAACACTTCATCGATTTGCTCCTTGGGCTTCGGGCGACGGGGAGGGGCCCTCAGGAATCCGACATGGCCAGCCGGAAGCCGAGCACGTTCAGGCGGCTGGCAGGTTTCTCTGGACTGCGGTTGGCCGAGCGGATCAGCCCGGCCCCGTCACGCCAAGAGCCGCCGCGCACACAACGTTCGGTGCCGCTATCGGGCCCGGTCGGGTTTTCCTCTTCGGCGTCGCGGTAGGCAGAAGGGCTGTACCAGTCGGCGGTCCATTCCCAGACGTTGCCGGCCAGATCGTGCACCCCGTAGACCGAAGCCCCCCCGGGGTAGGAGCCCACGGCTACGGGGTGGCCGACAAGGTTGCCGAAATTGGCCAGGCGTTGGTCGGGTTTGGCACTGCCCCAGGGGAAAAAGCCTTTGGCCGCCTTCTCCCATTCCGATTCGCTGGGCAGGCGGAAGAGCATCCCGGTTTTCCGGGACAACCACTTGCAGTAGGCGGTGGCGTCGTTCCAGGAGACGTTGATCACCGGCTGGTCGCCGCGACCGAAGCCGCCGTCGTCGGCCATGGTGCGGCCCGTATCGCGGCAGAACGCATCGTACTGGTCGAAGGTCACCTCGGTTTTCCCGATCCAGAAGTCATCGAGCATCACCCGATGGGCGGGATGCTCGTCGGGGTCGCCCTCGCCCGACGGCGAGCCGACGGTGAAGGCCCCGCCCGGGATCTTGATCATGACGATGTCCTGGGCAAAGGCGGCTTCGCTGTAGCCTTCGTTGTTTTGGGTGATTTTCGGCGCCTGGACGGGCGGCGGCGACGGGGGCTGCGGAGTGATCCGCGGCTCGGGACGGGGAGTTTCCACCGGCGGCGGGTCGGCGGTGAAGAGGATGAAGCGGGCGTCTCCCGCCACGAAACCGCGTCCGATCGACTCGACGGTCACCTCGGCGGTGGTCTCGCTGGCCCGGCGGATGGTGCCGGTGCCCATGTTGATCTCGAACTCGCTCGTACCGTCCTGATCGATTGCCTGGATGGTGCCCCGCAATCCTACCCGCAGGCCGTGCCGGGTGCCGCGATCGACGGTCAGGGTGTTGCTTCCGGTGGCGATCACCTTGGCGCGAATCTCGGCAGGAAAAACCGCCTGGGTGAAAAGTACCAGCCACAATGCGGAAAAGAGGGCGCGATGCATGGGTGCCTCCGGCCGTGCCAAAGCGATCCGGCCAAAAAAAATTATAGTCTGGAGCCTTCCCTTTGTCAAAGGGGAGGCGGCCTCGCCGGTTTTTGACAGGCCCCGCCGGGGCGGCTATAATCCTTTAAGGGGGGTCGCGATTCCCCTTACGGCCCCTTGGGTGGGTTCCCATGGCTCTGGTCTGCGTCGAAGATGCCCGGCAGCACAATCTGAAGGGGATCTCGCTCTGTTTTCCCAAAGGGCTGGTGGTGGCGGTGACCGGGCCCTCGGGCGCCGGCAAGTCCTCGCTGGCAATCGACATCCTTCATGCCGAAGGGGTGCGGCGTTTCCTGGAGGTCCTCTCCCCGGCGGCGCGGCGCCGGTTGCCGCCGGCAGGCGAGATTCTGGTGGGACGGGTGGCCGGGCTCGGCCCGACCGTGTCGCTGTCGCAGCATCCTCCTCGGCTCGCCCCTGCGGCCACCGTGGCCTCGCTGAGCGGCATCGCCCTGTTCCTGCACCAATGGTTTTCCGTTGCCAGCATGGCCCTTTGCCCCCGTTGCCTCCAGCCGATCGGGGCGATCCATCCCGCCCAGGCCGCCAGCGACCTTCTGGCGCGGTTCCCCGGTGTGCTGGTGGAGATCGCCGCCCCCATCGCCACCGGAGGGGGGCAGGATGGGGGGCGATTGCTGGAGAAGTACCGCTTGCGCGGTTTTCTCCGGGTCTTTGTGGACGGGGCCTGGCACTACCTCGACGAATGGCCGAGTAACAAGAAACTCGCCGGCACCGAGGCTGCGATCGCGTTCGACACCCTCGAAGTCACCGGGGAAAACCGGAGACAACTCGAGGAGAGCTTGGCCCTGGCCTTTCAGGAGGGGGGGGAGGCCCTGGTCTTGGGGCCCCAGCTGAAACTGCGTTACGGCCTCTCTCCCCGCTGCCCCGATTGCGGCTTCACCGCCCCGGCCCGCCATCCGGGCCTGTTCGCCCGCGGCTCGGGTGAAAACCCCTCCGAGCCCGGATTGCTGGCCTATCGCCTTTTCGGGGAGACGCTACCCGGTTGGCTGGGGCTCGAGGTGGGGCAGGCCCGGTCTTTGCTGGAGCACACGGTGGCATCGGTTTTGCCGGGAAGTGCGGCCGATTTTCTCGGCCGGGCGGTGACCCGGAGGCTCGACGCCCTGATCCGCCTGCACGCGGATTACCTGACGCTGGGCAGGCGAGCCGATTCCCTCTCTGCGGGAGAGATCCAGCGCTGCCGGCTGGCTGCGCAAATCGGCCAGGCCATGGGGGGGGTGGTGACCCTGCTCGACGAACCGACCATCGGCTTGCACCCCAGAGAAATCGAGGGGGTCCTAGGCGAGTTGCGG
>CAZTNO010000311.1:0-2961 GCA_964614865.1 uncultured Clostridia bacterium | reverse complement strand
GGTCCGGGCGCGCCGCCGGCCGCGGGGGAGCACCGGGGGCGGGGTGCCCGGCGCCCGCGCCCCGCCGCGTGGGCCGCCCCCGGGGCCGTTTGACCGCTTGATCAGGTCGACGTAGTAGGTCTTGGCCAGGGAAGGGGGGCGGGAGGGAGCGGTCATGACCAGGGCGAACAGGGAGACGTGAAACAGCCCCGACACGATCACCGCTGCCTTGAACCTCATTTCCGGCTCTTCTTGGCGTCGACCACCATGCCGACGGTGTCGATCCCCGCCTTCTTGATCACGTCCATCACCTGGATCACCACTCCGTAGGCGATCCCCTCGTCGGCCTTGAGGAAGACCACCTTCTTTTCCCGGCCGGTGAAGAGGTTGCGCAACCGGGGCTCGAGCAAGTCGAGCGGCACCTTTTGTTCGCCGATAAAGATCGTGCGGTCGCGGGTGATGGTGATCACCTCTCCATCGGGGCTAGACGTGGTGCGGGTTTCGGCGGTGGGCAGGCGTACCTGGATGCCCGATTGCATCATCGGCGCGGTGACCATGAAGATGATCAGCAGCACCAGCATCACGTCGACCAGGGGGGTGACGTTGATCTCGGAGAGGTTCGAGCGCAGGGCGGAGTGTCTGGGGGGGAGCATCACTGGAGTCGGCCGGCAACGTTCAGGAAGTCGAGGGTGAAGTCTTCCATCAGGGCGATCAGGATCCGCAGTTTGTTCAGCAACAGGTTGTAGAAGATCACCGCGGGAATGGCGGCAAACAGCCCCATGGCGGTGGCGACCAGCGCCTCGGCGATGCCGGGGGCGACGGTGGCCAGGTTGGCGTTCATCTGCAGGCCGATGTTCTGGAACGAGCCCATGATGCCCCAGACCGTGCCAAACAGGCCGATGAACGGAGTGACGGTGGCGGTGGTGGCCAGGAATCCGTTCAGCCTTTCCAAACGGACGATCTCGGAGTTGGAACCGCGCATCAGGGCGCGCTGGATGTTTTCCATCTGCAAGTTGCCCCGGGTCTCGGCGGGGCCGAGCTGCAGGCCCATTTCGCGATAACCCTGGCGGAAGATCTCGCCCAGCGGGTTGTTGACGAACAGGAAGTTCATCTTGGCGATCTCGCCGAAATTACGACTCTTGCGGAAGACCTCGGCAAATTTCTCGGCGTTGCGGCGGGCCCGACTGTATTCCAGGGCCTTGTACAGGATCACGGCCCAGGAAACCACCGAAAATACCAGCAACAGCAGCAACACCAGTTGGGCCACCGGCGAGGCCGATCGGATCAGGGCGACGAAGTCTCCGTTGGAACCGCCGCCGGGGGGGGCAAAAAGGATGTGTCTCATTGTCCGATTTTACCACAGAACGGTGGTGGTTCAATGCGGGCCGGCCCCCGGGCAGGGTCTTTCTGGGGGGCTTGCCTGGCGACAGGCAAGCCCGGGAAGATTCAGGGCACCCGGTAAACCACCGAGTTGATGTTCATGCCCGCCCCCACCGAGGCGAAGACGACGGCTGCGCCGGGCTCGATCTCGTGCTCTTCGATTCGCCCCTTGCGGATCAGGTCGAGCAAGGTCGGCAACGTGGCCACCGAGCTGTTCCCCAACCAGGCAATGGTCATGGGCATGATTTCGGGGCGGTATTCGCCGGCATCGCACATTTTGAACAGGCGTTTCAGGATCGCCTCGTCCATCTTCTCGTTGGCCTGGTGGATCAACACCTTCCGGATCTCGGCGAGGGGCAACCCCGCTTTCTCCAGGCTCTCCTGGACGACCAACGGCACGGTCTTCAGGGCGTACTGGTAGAGCTTGTGGCCGTCCATCTTCAGGTAGAGTTCGTTGCCGGCGTGGCCGGGATCGTTGGAACGGCCCATCCACAACATGTAGGCGTGCTCGAGGGTGTCGGAGCGGACGGCATGGGAAAGGATCCCCAGCGGGCGGTCGCTGGTCACCGCCTCGAGGATGGTGGCTCCCGCGCCATCGGCATAGATCATGCTGTCCCGGTCATGGGGGTCGCTGATGCGGGAGAGGGTCTCGGCGCCAATCACCATCACCCGTTGGCAGTCGCCCGACCGTAGGTAGTAGTCGGCCTGGATCACCCCCTGCAACCACCCGGGACAACCGAAGGGCAAGTCGTAGGCGATGGTTTTGGGGTTGGCGATGCCCAGCTTGTGTTTGACCCGGGCAGCCAGGGAGGGGACGAATTCGGAGCGGACGTTGCCGGCGTGGATGTCGCCGAAGTTGTGGGCGACGATCAGGTAGTCGAGGGTCTCGCGGTCGATTTTCGACGAGGTCAGGGCATCCTCGGCCGCCAGGTAAGCGATGTCGGAGGTCACCTGGTCGTCGGAGACGTGCCTTCGTTCCCGGATGCCGGTGATCTCGGAGAGTTTGTCGATGGTTTCCTGGTTGTCTTTGAGCAACTTCTGCCCGCTGGCATCAAAAAAGGTTTTGGCCAGGAATTCGGCGTTGCCGACGATCTTGCCGGGCAGATAGGATCCGGTGCCGACGATAACTGAATACCGTTTTTTTTCCATTCTTTCTTTGGTTCCTCCGGCAGGAGCCCGATTCTGGCAGGGCTCCCGCCAATGTATGTCGTCGCGGGGGGCGATTCGCTTCGAGGGCTTACCCCCGGGGCAATCGCTCGTTGGAATCGTCCCTGGCGAGGGTCAGGTCAACGAAGAGGTGCATGCGGGACAACGGTTGGCCTTTTCGTGCACCGGGGTGAAGCAGTGGGGGCAGGTGCGGGGCGCCGGGGCTTCGACCACCGCCTGCTGGCGCCGCATCCGGTTGATGCTGCGGATGAGCAGGAACAGGGCGAACGAAACGATCACAAACGAAACGACGTGGTTGATGAACAGGCCGATGTTCAGGGTGACCGCTCCGGCGCTCTTGGCCTCGGCCAGTGAAGCGTAGGGAGCTGCGACCTTGGCCCCTTCCCGGAGGAGGACGAACAGGTTGGACAGGTCGACCTTGCCGAACAGCAGCCC
>CAZTNO010000310.1:0-2971 GCA_964614865.1 uncultured Clostridia bacterium | reverse complement strand
TGCCGTAGACCGTGGCCAGCCCCAGCCCGGTGCCGCGGCCGATCCCCTTGGTGGTGAAGAACGGTTCGAAAAGGTGGGACATCACTTCGCGATCCATGCCGTGCCCGTCGTCGCTCAGGGCCAGCAGCACGTACTCTCCGGGGACCAGTTCGGGATGGAGCGCGCTGTCGGTTTCGTGGAAGGTGACGTTGCTTGTTTCGATCGAAATGCGGCCCACCCCCTCGATGGCGTCGCGGGCGTTGACGCACAGGTTGGCCAGGATCTGGTCGATTTGCGACGGGTCGATCTTCACCGGGCCCAGTTCTTTCCCCGGGATCCATTCCAGCTGGATGTCCTCCCCGATCAAGCGGCGCAACATGTTGAGCGAAGCTGCTACGGTTTCGTTGAGATCGAGGATTTTCGGGGCCACCGTCTGTTTGCGGGCAAAGGTCAGCAGCTGCCGGGTGAGTTCGGCAGAGCGCCGGGCGGTCTGCTGGATTTGCCGCAGATCGCTGTGCAGTGGCGAAGCCGGATCGACCCGTTCCAAGGCCATCTCGGTATAGCCCAGGATCGCCTGCAGCATGTTGTTGAAGTCGTGGGCCACCCCCCCGGCCAGCCGTCCCACCGATTCCATCTTCTGGGCCTGGGCGAGCTGTTCCCGGAGCTTGGCCTGTTCCTCTTCGGCCTTGCGTTCGGCAGAAACGTCGGTGATGATCGCCCCCAGCATGGGAGAGGCGCCCGGGATTTCGATGCGAAACTTGGTGGTCCGGTAGTGACGGAGTTCACCGTTGCGCCCCTGCCACGATTCATCGTAGGTGAGCGAACGTTGGGTTATGGCCTCGGCATCCATCGCCACCATGGAGTCGGCAACCGCGAGCGGAAACACTTCGTGGGGCGTTTTGCCCTGCCACTCTTCGAAAGGGAAGAGGGCGCGGAACTGGTGATTCGCAAACACCGGCCGGAATTCGTGATCCTTGATCAGGATCAGGGCGGGGACGTATTCCATGAACGCGGCGAGGCGGGCTTCGCTTTCCCGTAGCGAACTCTCGGCCTGCTTGCGGGCCGAGATGTCCTTGACCGCACCGATCACGGCCTGAACGCGGTTGTCGGGGCCCCGTTGCGGTTGGGTGAACACCTGGATCCAGCGCATCTTGCCCTCGTGGATGAAAGAACGGCATTCGATGCTGCCCGTCACCCCCTCCATCATGGTGCGTTTCAAGAAGTCGGCAAAGGCGGCCTGGTCGTCGGGGTGGATGATGGACGCCCAGGTTTCGGGGGTGGATATGTCGGCGGAGGTGCGGCCGGTGATCTGGGCCAGGTTGTCTGAAGCCCAGCGCAGGGTCAGTTTTCCCTCAGGGGGGATGTCCACGATAAACGAGTAGTCGGTGGTCAGCCCCGAGATCGCCCGGTTGATCTCCTCGCTTTGACGCAGGGCGAACTCGGCCTCTTTGCGGGCGGTGATGTCTTTTGCCGAGCAGATGACGGTGGTTACCCGCCCCTCTGCGTCCTTGATCGGGGAGATGGTGGTGACGTAGAAGCGGTCGTGGTCGGAGCGTGGCACCCGGACCTCGATCACCTTCTCGACCCCGGTTCGAAAAACCTCGCTCATGGCGGCAAAACGATGGTCGGCCTCCGATTTCGGGAAGACATCCCAGATAAACTTGCCGATGATCTGCTCGACAGAGCGCTGTACCCCGCTGGCGAAGGCCCGATTCACGTAAAGATACCGGCCCTCGGCAGAGAACGAGAAGATGGGGTCGGGGGATTCGTCGAGTAGCAGGCGGCGGATCTCTTCCAGATCGGGGCTCGCCGGTGTTTCCCGGTTTGCGTCGACGGGTCGGGCCGGATCGGTCATCGGGATCTCCCCTGGGCCGCCCTCGCTGGCGTGCTCCGGGTCCACTTTACAGGGTGGGATGAACGTTGTCAATTCGTCGCCCCCTTTCCCCGCAAGGCGGGGCGCTTGAAAACCGCTTGTCGCTGGGGTATAACCGGTCAATGGGTCCAAATCATCGCCGGTCGGGGTGCTCATGAAAAGCCAACCGTTGGAAAAACGCTACCTGGTGCTCAACTGTGGCAGTTCGTCTCTCAAGTATGAAGTGTTTCGCATGCCCCACCGCCAAAGTCTCGGCAAGGGGCTGGTGGAGCGCATCGGCGAGGCGACCGGACGGCTGGTGCAGAGTGCCCCGGGCGGCGAGATCCGGCTGGAGCAGCCCATTCCCGATCACGGAGTGGCCCTGGAGCTGATCGGCAAAGCGATGGTGGATGCCCGGCAGGGCATTCTGACCGACCTTGCCGAAATCGAGGGGGTGGGCCATCGCGTGGTCCACGGAGGCGAGGAGTTCGCCTCTTCGGTCATCATCGACGAGAAAGTCCTCGCCGCCATCGAAAGGAACGCAGAGCTGGCTCCCCTGCACAATCCGCCCAACCTGGTGGGCATTCGCGAGGCCATGCGGCTCCTGCCTCAGGTACCCCAGGTGGCCGTTTTCGACACGGCCTTCCACCAGACCATGCCACCCTCGGCCTATCTGTACGGCTTGCCGCGGGAGTTGTACGACAAGTTCAAGATCAGGCGCTACGGCTTCCATGGTACCAGCCACCGTTACGTGGCCGCCCGGGCCATGGAACTGATGCGCCGTTTTCCCGAGAACACCAACCTGATCACCTGTCACCTGGGCAATGGCGCCTCGGTGACCGCCATCGAATGCGGCAAGTCGATCGATACCTCGATGGGGTTCACCCCGCTGGAAGGGCTGATGATGGGCACCCGCTGCGGCGATATCGATCCGGCCATCCTGCTTTTCCTGGCGGAACGAGGGTTTGCCGCCAAAGATCTGAACGCCCTCATGAACAGGAAGAGCGGACTACTGGGGCTATCGGGCATCTCCAACGACCTGCGCGATCTGGAGTCTGCCGTGGAGGCGGGCAACCGGCAGGCCGAGGAGGCGCTGGACGTGTACGCCCACCGGGTCCGCAAATACATCGGCGCCTACTC
>CAZTNO010000309.1:0-2991 GCA_964614865.1 uncultured Clostridia bacterium | reverse complement strand
CCAGATGGCCGGGGCGAATTCAAGCCCGACCGTCTGTAGCGCCGCAACCGCCAAGATCACGGCCGCGGCCCAGAGCATGAATCAACTGCTCAGCGAACTCTTGGCGACCAGCGCCATCGAAGATGGCCGCATCCAGATCAGACCGGTTCACTGCGACCCGGACAAGATCTGCCGCAAGGTGCTCCTCGATCATCAGTCGGCCGCAGTCGAAAAGCAACAATCCCTGGATTTCGAAACAGACGGCACCGAAATGATCGTCACCGACCCATTACGGCTGCAGGAGATTCTCGACAATCTGGTCAGCAATGCGGTGAAATACTCTCCGCCCGGGTTGCCAATCCAGATCCGGGCTGCGACCGCGGGCAGCTTCTGGCAATGCTGTGTCAGCGATCACGGCCCGGGACTCACCGCCCAGGACAAACAAAGGATCTTCTCCCGCTTCGAGCGGCTGAGCGCCCGACCGACCGGACAGGAGACCTCCACCGGCCTTGGGCTGGCCATTGCCAGCCAACTGACCGAGCTGCTGGGCGGGACGCTCCGTGCCGAAAGCCCCGGTCCGGGGCAAGGCTCCACCTTCATTCTCGAACTGCCGCTACGGAGACCCCGCCCCAAGTGCCACTAGGGACGGTGCTTTACATTATTACATTTCGTTGAGAGCCGCGCCAGGTATGGAGTTTTCGGCAAACAAGGCTATCTCAACCCCTTGCCCCCTTATTGTGCGGGATCGAGTTTCCAAAAAAACAAAGTCCGTCCCTTTGGAGGGGCGGTCAGGGGACTAGAGGCGGGCGAATGAAGCTAGAGTCTCCAGGTCGTGGGCGTCGGAGCCGCGGGTGGCCTCCAGGTGGCGGCGCTGGGCAGTCGCCGCGAGTAAGGCGATCAGCGCCTGTTCGCTCTCCCGGTCGGGGAAGGAGGGGCCGGTGCCGAAGTAACGGTACCAGACTTCGATGCCCGCAAGCCCCGCCGGCACCAGCTCGTCCAGCAGGGCCTCCAGGTCCAGCCCGGCCTCGCGGATCAGGAACCCCGGGTGGGCCAGCACCGGCTTCCCTCCGGCGGAGAGGATCAGCCCGATGGCGTCGGCGACCTCCAGCTTGGGCACGAAGGTCTTGGCCCGCACGTTGTCGGAGAGCCAGCGGGCAGCTGCGCGGTACTCGGGAAACAACCCTTGCTCCAGCATGGCGTGGACCAGGTGGGGCTTCATCAGGGTGTCGCGGCGGGGGAGGAAGACCTGTTCCGGAACGACCACCTGCCGCCCGAAGTGGGCGTTGATCCCCTCGATCTGCTCGGTGACCCGCCGGCGACGCAATCCCTGGGTGTAGTCGAGGTAGGCATTCAAGGCGACATCGGTCGGGTCGATGCCGTAGCCAAGCAGGTGCATCTCGCGGCCGTGGAAGTCGCTGTCCAGCTCGATGCCCGCGACGAGCTCGATGCCCAGCGAGCGGGCGAAGGCGGGCAAATCGGCGGTGAAGTGGCGGTAGGCGCCGACGGCGTCGTGGTCGGTGAACGAGACCCGCTCCAGGCCCAGGCCCTTTGCGGCGAGCAGCATCTCTTCGGGGGTGTTTTTTCCGTCCGAGACGACGGTGTGCAGGTGGAGATCGATCGTTGGGCGGTTCATAGCCCCATTCTACCACGAAGGCCCGCTGGCATACCCCGGCCGGGCAAAAAGGGCCTCCCGTGTGGTATAATCCCCTTCTGCCCAAGAGGTGAAGGTTGCGTTCCATCGTGTCGCTGTTTGTCGTCGCCGGCCTGCTTGCCGGTTTCGTCGCCTGCCAGCGGGACGCTTCTGTCAAGGATCCCCCCGCAGCCGGTTTTCCGCTTGGCCAACAGGGCGGGGAAAAGGGGGGAGGCGAGCTGCCTGACCCTTTGCTGCCGCTGACCCGGGAGATGAAGCGGCAGGCCGAAATCAATGCGGATGGCCCGATCGCAATCTCTTCCCGGGAGACGCTGGTCTCGGTGTTGCCCGAAATGCCCGGTTGGAATCGTGGCGAGCCCGTCTACCGGCCGTCGACGTTTGGCGGGCTGCACATCGCCGAGCTCACCGTGGCGTACCGGGCGGGCAAGCGGCAAATCGACCTGCGGCTGACCGATACCGGCTCTGCCCCCGCCCTGCTGGCCCCGTTCGAGATGATGCGGGCCATCAACGTCTGGCAGGCCGACGACCAGGGGGCCGAGTGGGTGACGGGCATCCTCGGCATCCCGATCCTAGGGAAGTACTCGAAAGCGGGCCGCCGCACCGAGTTGACCTTCAAAGCGTTCGAGCGGTTTCTAATCGTCCTGGCGGTTGAGGGCTCGGATGAGGGCTCGCTGTTGCTCGACCTGGCCGCCAGGTTGAATATGACCGCCCTGAAGAAAAAGTAGGAGCCTGAGGATGACCGAACACGAACCTGAATCCGTGGACGCCGCCCCCACCTTCCCCACCGGGAAGGATTGGGATGGATTCCTCGAAAAGTACGCCGCCCCCGCCTGGCGCCGCCCCGGCTTCTGGGTGTGGCTCGCCCTGGTCGTGGTGCTGGTCGCCCTGGTGGTGATTTTCCGGCAGAGCGTCGTCCGCTCCGAGATGACTCCGGCCGAGGTGGCGGCGGCGGTCGAGTTCTTCTCGATCGACAGCCAGTGGGTGGTCAAGGAAAAGGTGGTGTACGACGATTTTCGCGGGGTGATCCTGGTGCCCCGGATCTCGTTCCGCCTGCGCAACAACGGCCGCCGCGAACTCCGCTACCTGTACCTGCTGGGGGTCTTTCGCTTTCTCGACAACGGCAAGACCATCGGCGAGGGCTACCAGATGGTTTTGCGCAAGCCCCTGCCCCCGGGCGAGGAGAGCGAGCTGATCACCCTGACCTCGGGTTTCGGCTACCGGGGCTCTTCAGCCGAGGCGTTCGAGAAGTACCGCCGGGACTGGCGCGATGCTTCGGTGGAGCTCTTTGGCAAGGCGCGCAACTCGAAGATGGTGCCGCTCAAGACCTTCTACATCGCCCGCCGGATCGGCGGCCAGCCGGT
>CAZTNO010000308.1:0-2993 GCA_964614865.1 uncultured Clostridia bacterium | reverse complement strand
CTTGGCGGTTGCGGCGCTACAGACGGTCGGGCTTGAATTCGCCCCGGCCATCTGGGCATAGCCGAGGATGACCTGCAGGGGGTTGCGCAGGTCGTGCGCCGCCATGTTCAGCATGTCCTTGCGGAAACGGTCAGCGTGCTGCAACTGCTCATTGGTCCGGCTGAGTTCCTGGTGGGCCATCTCCAGTTCGAAGAGCGCCTCTTCTACCTTCTCCTGTTGCTGCCGCAACTGGGCGGTGCGCTCCTGGACCTGGCGCTCGAGGAGGATCCGCTGCCGATGGAAGTGGCGGACGCGCAGGCGATAAAACAGCAGGATTCCGGCCAGCACGAGGATCAGCCCGAGGCCCAGGAACCAGCGGGTCTGCCAGAAGGGGGGCGGAATGATGATCGCGAGAGAGATGCCCTGTTTGTTCCAGACGCCGTCGTTGTTGCAGCCCCTGACCTGGAAGCGGTATTTCCCGGGAGGGAGATTGGAAAAGGTGATGAAGTTGCGCTGGTCCGGGATGCTCCATTGATTGTCGAGCCCCTCGAGCCGGTAGGAACAGAGATTCTTCTGGGCGGCGATCGGATTGAGCACGGCGAAGCTGAAGGAGAGTGTGGTGTCGCGATGGCTCAGGCGCAGCTCCCTGACTTTTTCAATGGCTTGGGTGAGCAATACCCTGCCCTTGTACGGGGTGTTGGGGATCAGCTCCTGCTGGAAGATGCGGATTCCAGTAATGGCCACTTGGGGGATGCGCGGGTTGGCATGAATCTCGCTGGGATAGATGATGCTGACCCCTTGCGCTCCGACAAAGAGCAGACCGCCATCCCGCAACCGGAGCTGGCAGGCCATGAACGCATCGCTCGCCAACCCGTCGCTCTTGAAGAAATGTTGAAACTGGCGACTGGCGATATGGTAACGGGAAATGCCGTGATAGGTGGAGACCCAGATGTGACCGATATCGTCTCCGAGCAAACTGACCACGCTGTTGTTGCACAGTCCGTCTCGGCGGGTATAGCGAGCGAATTTGCCACTCGGCAAATCGAGCGAAAAGAACCCGTTCGGTCCGCCTCCCCACAAGCGATCCTGGGCATCGACATAGACGGTGGCCACGATCTCGGCGGGAATGCGCTGCTCGCGAAAAAAACGTTGCCGCTGACGGTCGTACCAAAAGGCGCCGCCGTAAGTGGCAAACCAAACCCGGCCTAGGTGGTCCTCGAACAGACCGAAGATGAAATCGGATTCGGGGGCCCGAGGGTCTTTGCCATCGGTCCTGAACCACTGCCACTCGCCTCGCGCCGGGTGGTGATAGAGAATGCCGCAGTTCGGCGCTGAAATCCATAGTCCTCCCTGGCGGTCGAAATGGAGGCGGTTGAAGGAAGCCGGCGGCCATTGCCAGCGTGGTGCTGCCGGAGGCGATACCAGGCGGGTATGGCCGGTTTGCGGGTCGAGGCAGTGCAACCCGCGGGGATTGCTGAACCAAACCGCTCCGGATGGGGCACAGGCCAACCCCAGGATCGTGCCGGAAGAGAGTGCGCCAGAAAGACCGGATTTGTTGCTGAAGTGGGTGATTTCTCTGGATTTGGCCGCGCTGCGATAGAGGCCGGCATTGCTCGCCAGCCAGATGTTGTCTGCCGAGTCGCTGCTGGCATAATAGATCAGTGGGGTTACGGGGCCGGGAAGATTGCGGTTGGAAATGGCCACGATCTTTTTATCGCGTTTGGACAGCAGCAGCGCTTCGTTCAGGATGGTGCCGAGCCAGATCAACCCGGATCGGTCCCGATACATGCATGAGGCCGCGATGTCATGATGGGTATCGCCGGCATTGAACAGGGGTTCCAGCACCTGTTGGCGGGTGTCGACCAATAAAACCCCGTGACCGATCATGCTCAACCAGAGTTTGTCGTTTTCCTCGCCGAGAATGGTCATCTGCAGCTGCTGGGGATTGATCCAGTTGTTGCCGTAGGGAATGAATTCGGCCTCTGCCGGCTGTTTCCGAAACAACATCCGCTGGTCGCAGCACCAGATGGTCCCGCGTGTATCGCAATAGATGGAGATCAGTGCGGAATCGGCAGTGCCGGGCGGGAGTCGGAGTGGAATATGCTCAAACTTGCGGCTGGCGATATCAAAGCGGAAAATGCCGGCCTGGGTGGTGAGCCAGAGCGCGTGCCGGGCATCGTACGCCAGCTTGTTCATCATGGAGTTGGCTTTGCCGATTTCGCGGGCACCGGGAATGAGAAAATGGGTGAATCGCAGGGTGTCGGGATTCACCTGGGAGAGGCTGAACTGGGTGCTCATCCAGATATCCCCGTTTTTGTCCAGGGCCAGGCGATTGATTTGATTGTCGTTGGGGCCGCCAGTTCCGCTCGAATCCTGGGGAAATCGGCGAAATCTGCCGCGATCCGGATCGTAGAGGTTGAGGCCATCCAATGTGGCCACCCAGATGCGGTGGTGCCGGTCTTCGACCATGTCGAAGATGATGTTGTTGGAGAGCGAATCGGGATCGCCCGGTTCACTCTGAAAGGAGACGGTGTTCTGCCCATCGAACCGGTCGAGGCCGTTTTCCGTGGCGAACCAATAAAACCCGGCATGGTCCTGAAGGATGGCGCGAACGCTCTGATGACTGAGGCCGTGAGGCATGGTGAGCGGGTTGACCATGTAATTGGAGCTGATGGCAGCCAATCCGGTAGTCAGCCACGTCAAAATGGCAAGCAACACCATGCCGGGTGCGGGAAAACGAAGCTGTTTGATGCGCCTCGCGTGGGTCATGGCAGCAGTATAGGAAAAAGCGCGATGAATGACAACCCGATCGAGGTGATTTTTTTTACTCGGTAGCTGCCGGTCAACTATTTCTGGCGCGGATCACTTCGTTTTCAGACGAAGCACGCGGCGCAGCCTCATGGGGTAGACGGAGACCGGGATATCTTCGGCGCCGACGACAAGTCCCTGATTTGGGCCTCATCAGATGCCTTTCTCAATGAAATGTAATAATGTAAGACCTGACACCAGGTTCT
>CAZTNO010000307.1:1423-3002 GCA_964614865.1 uncultured Clostridia bacterium | reverse complement strand
CTCGCCCGGAAAGCCGACGATCAGGTAGAGGGCGATCCGCACCGGGCGCGGCAACCGGCCCCGGTTGAGCTCGCCATGGAGGGTGAGCAGTTCCCGCAGGGTGGCAAAGGGCGGCTTGCGCATTCGCTTCAACACCGCTTCTTCGGTATGCTCGGGGGCGATGCGCAGAAAACCGCCGGCGTGGTGGCGCAGCACCTCCTCGAGCAGCTCGGGGTTGGCCAGCAGCCGGTCGTGGCGAAGTCCCGAGCCGATCAGCACCCGCTTCACCCCGGAGAGTTGGCGGGCGGCCCGCAGCAGTTCCAGATAGGGGCGGCCGGGGTGTTGTGGCCCCGGGCAGGCGGGCTCGAGGCAGGAGGGTTTCGCGCAACCGGCGACCGGGCAGGCCTCGCCATAGAGGTCGGCCGAGGGGCCGCCGATGTCGGAGATCACCCCCCGCCAACCCGGGTGGGCGGTCAGGGCCTCGATTTCGCTCAGGATCGACTCCGGGGAGCGGGAGATCGTCCTCTTCCCTTCCATGGCGGTGATGGCGCAAAAGGTGCATCCCCCGCCGCAGCCGCGGTGAGAGGTCACCGAAAACAAGTTCATCTGCAGCGCCGGCGACAAGCTTTTGTGCTGCGGATGGGTGCGGCTGAAGGGCAGGGCGTACAGCCGGTCGAGGTCGGTGCCATCGTAAACCATGGGTGGTTGGCGGACCAGCCAACGGTCCACTTGTCGTTGGCAGGCCCCTCGTCCGGCCTGAATGGCCCGCTCCAGCGCCAGTTGGGCTTCGAGCAGCCTTGCGGGGGCGGCCATGACCTCTTCGCCGGGGGGGAGGTGAAAGCACTCGGTTTCGGCGGGCGGCTCTTTCACGATCCGTGCCGTGCCGGGCAGGACGACCTCGCTCAGCCCTTGCCCCGACTTCACGAGCCGGGCGATCTCCACCACCTGCTTTTCGCCGGGGCCGAACACCAGCAGGTCGGCTCGGCTGTCGAACAGGATGCCGCGGCGCAGGCCGTTTTCCTGGAAGTCGAAGTGCACAAACATCCGCTGGCTGGCTTCCAGGCCTCCAATCAGCAGGGGGACCCGCGGAAACGCCTGGCGCAGGCGGTTGCAGAACACCATGATGGTGTGGTCGGGGCGAATCTTGGCCGAAATGCCTGCCGGGGCATCGGTGAAAAAGGCGTTGCCTCCCATCTGATAAAGGTCCTCGCGACGTCGTTTGCGCAGCGAGGTGAAGTTCAGCACGGTGGAGTCGACCGGGCCCGAAACCACGGCAAAGAAGAGGCGGGGGCGGCCCAGGACGGCGAAGTCGGCGGGGGTTTGCCAACGGGGGCAGGCGATCACTCCCACCGAAAAGCCGGCGTTTTCCAGCGAACGCTTCAGGATGGCCTCGGGGAAGGAGGGGTGGTCGGCGAACGGGTAGGGCTGGACAAGGATGATATCGAATGTGCTCGAGGCGGATTGGGGCAAGGGCACTTCCTTTGCGGGGAACTCGGTTTCCGCTTTTGCCATTGTAACAAATATGTCGGGAGTTGTCCGAACCCCGATTCGCTGCCCGAGCACCCACGTTATACTGGTCACTCCGGAAAGGTGTCCCCTG
>CAZTNO010000307.1:0-1413 GCA_964614865.1 uncultured Clostridia bacterium | reverse complement strand
GGAGGGGGGCTCCGTCCGTCCGCTCCGCGGCGCTGTCCCCTGGCCGCGCGGGGGAGCGCCGGGGGGTGTGGAATCTCCTGAAAACAAAACCATGTCCTGGGTTTTTGGTTGATATTTCCAGAAATATCGGGTGTTTGGTTGAAGTTGATAATATCATTGTCAAAAAAAGTTAATAAAAAATGAGTTAGATAGTTGACAGCGAAAAAAGTTCACGCTACCATGGGGGTGAAAATCACAGCGAACAGGAGGTGAACCATGACGCTGATGAAGTGGAGACCGATGGGTGATGTGCTCACCGTGCATGACCGGATCAACCGGCTGTTCGAGGACTTCTACAACCGCGACCCCGAGCGCGGTGGAGACATTTCGTCCTCCTGGTTCCCGGCAACCGACATCTACGAAACCAAGGACGACTATGTGTTCCGCCTCGAAGTGCCGGGCATGGCCAAAGAGGACGTCAAGATCGAGTTCGACCAGAGCGCCCTCAAGATTCGGGGTGAGAAACGTGAAGAGAAAGGGGTGAACCGGGAGAATTACCACCGCATCGAGAGCTATTCGGGGGTGTTCGAGCGTTCGTTTGTCCTGCCCAAGGACGTGGACGTGATGAAGATCCAGGCCGAGATGCGCGATGGCATCCTGGAGCTCCGGGTACCCAAGAGCGAAGAAAAAAAAGCGCGCGCCATTCCGATCAACGTGAAGTGACGCCCGCCCAGGCGCCCCCTCCGGCGGCCCCGGTTTCTCGGGGCCGCTTTTTTTTTCGTCCCGCCATCGTGTTGACGCGGCACCTGGGGCGGTGATATAACCGAAGAATGGAGAACAGTAGCCCCCCCCCCGTGGGGGATCTTCCCCCCGACCCCGCGGGAATCTCTCCCGAGTTGTTGGTGGAGGAGGTACGCTACTTCATCAACCACGTCCAGCAGGAGATGTGGGAAGCTTACAAGAGCCGTTTCCCCAGCACCGTGGATGGAGGGATATCGTACGCGTTTTTCGTCACCAAAGAGCGGGTCGATTTGTTGCGCAACCTGCTCGAATACCTGATCTTTTTCGTCGACCGGCTCCCCCTCGCCCCCGACACCGAAGATGCGCCGGTGGTTTTTCGTCATTTCAAGAAGACCGTACGCCAGTACTGTTCGATTCTGGACGAGCGCGACGTGCTGGGAGCGGTGATGATCGAGTCGCTGATGCGTCGCCCCGAGGGGCTCTCTCCCGAAGAGGTTCGGGAAAAACGCAGCTCCACCCAGCAACTCATCGCCATCCTGCTCGCCCGCGCCAGCGCCCCCGATCCGTCCGGCTACTTCGCCTTGTTCCAGGCGTTGCGCCAGGTCAGCGAATTCTGGTTCTGGGTGAAGGGCGAGCAGTTTCGCCATATCCGCGAGAGCGACCTGTACCTGTACCGTCTGGCCACCCTGCTGG
>CAZTNO010000306.1:0-3013 GCA_964614865.1 uncultured Clostridia bacterium | reverse complement strand
CCCCGACCCAGCTTCAGGACGCAATCGACCCGCCCTACCTCGTCACCGAAGGTGTTGATCGGCACCCGCAGGGCAAAGGGGACGTTGCGCGCGAACAGGAAGGTCAAGGCAAAAATCAGCCACAGGGGATGAAAGACATCCCACCGCCCACGAGTCATCGACGTTTTCATCCCACTTCTCCTCCAGGAATCTCCAGCCCTCACCCTCCCATGGGACCGTGCCCGAAACACCATCCCGATTCTAGGTAGCCCCTCCCTCTTTCCAGCCGACATACAGGGCATTCAACCCCCACTGGGTGGTGAAACGCTTCTTGCGGACAGGGCGAAAGCCGGCCTGCGCAAGGCGGTCGCGAATCTCCCGCTCGGTCAGGTAGTACTCTTCTTCGGCCTCCATGCCCCGCTCGCCGTCCACGTCGAAGTGGGTGCGAAACAGACGATCGTAGAGGCGCACCACGCCGTGGACCAACACTTCCGCCAGCGGATGACCCATGGTCACGATGATGTTGCCGCCAGGGCGCAGGCAGCGAAAGGCTTCGGCCAGTTCCAGATCCCGCTTCGGAGCGGGGACGTGGTTGAGGTTGGCGATGAAGGTGACGCTGGCAAAAGTCGCATCGGCGAAGGGGAAACGGGTGATGTCGGCGACCAGGTTGTCGGCTCCCAGCCCCTCGTAGGGAAACACGTCGATCCCCTTGCCCCGGCCTCCGAGTGTTTGCCTGATGAAAAGGTTGTGCCGGCCGCAGCCCACGTCGAGGCAGTCGCCGATCACTTGCCCGGCCACATAGTTGAACCTTTCTGTGCGTAGTGATGAAAGGCCAAAGCGGTCGTCTTCGAACAGGGTGAAAGCGCGCAACGGGAAGGTGAGGAAATCGACCGCCTTTTGCCAGCGGAGACCTGCCCGCATCATCGATCCCCTTCGGGTGCTTTTGGGGTCTCCAAACTGCCACGAACGTGGACGCGTAACTGGGTGTCGTGCGGAGCCTTTCCGGTCGGGGCGGTTTTTTCTGGCCGGCCCCGGCCGGTTCCCCCCTGCTCGGCGACCTGCTGTTTCAGCAACCCCAACTCCTGGGCCAGGTTCTTGTTTTTTTCGTGCAGGCTGGAGATGGCCACCGAGAACTGGATCAGGATCAGGAATACAGCTACAATCAGGATCAGCAGGAACGCTGCCGGGGCGTAGGCGATGCCGAGCTGGCGCGAAATGATCTCCAACACCGGCCGCCAGATGGAGACACCCAAGAAAACGATGCCGAAAACGATCCACAGCAGACCGTACTCCTCTCTGATCTTGCGGTTGCGGATCAACTCGATGATCAGACCGAGAAACACTATGCTGCCGATGATGGCGACAACCTGGATCCGGCCGGTGTGGATCGCCGAAAGCATGGTCACTTCTCCTTGTAGCGGGGCCGCAGAACCCCCATGAAAATTCCCAAAAACACTTTCAGCATGTAGTACAGCGAGGAAAAACCGCGGATCGAGGATTTCCCCCCCTGTCGCTCGCGCATGCGGACCGGGACTTCCCGCAGACGGAAGCCGTTTCGCCCCAGCATGATGACCGCCTCGGGCTCGGGGTAGTCGGTCGGATAGGATTCTGCCAGGAAACAGAGCGCCCGATGGTTGTAGGCGCGGAAACCCGAGGTGTTGTCGGTGATCCGTTGCCGGATCAGCAGGGAATTGAGCAGGGCAAAGAGCTTGATGCCGATCCTTCGAAACCCGGTGGATTTGAAGCCGCCGTTATTCTGGCCAAACCGCGAGCCGATGACCACGTCGGCCTGGCCACTGCGGATCGGGGCCAGGATCGATTCGATCTCGCAGGCCAGGTGTTGCCCATCGCCGTCGAACTGTACGGCGGCATCGTACCCTTCCCGACAGGCCAACTTGAACCCGGTCTGCACGGCGCCGCCGATGCCCAGGTTGCAAGGCAGGGATACGACCCGGGCCCACCCGCCCTGCTTGGCGATCGATCCGGTGCCGTCGCGGGAGCCATCGTCGACCACCAGCACATCGGCGAGCGGAAACTCGCTGCGCAAGGATTCAACGACCCCACCGATACTGGCCGATTCGTTGAACGCCGGAACGATGATCAACACCCGCATCGAGTCTCCCTTTCCCATCGGTACCTGAAGATGGTGGCCGGAAGGCAGAACAGGCCCCCGTGGAGGCGCCTTGCCGAGCCAAAACCGGACTTCATGGTACGCGATGCGGACGGGGGTTGTCAAATCGGCCCCCTTGACTGGATCCCGCCATCGGCTACAATAGAACGAGCGAGGACCCGCCCATGAACCGAACCCACCTGCGCACCCTTCACACCGCCTCCCGGCCGCCGATCGGCAGTTTTCTGCGCGTCTGCGGCTGGATCCGCACCACCCGCGAATCCAAGAACTGCGCTTTCATCGAACTCAACGACGGCTCCCACTTCAAGAACCTGCAAGTGGTCCTGCCCGAAGACCTGGCCGGCTACGAAGAACACCGGCGCCTGCCGATCGGTTCGGCGCTGGAGGTGGAGGGCACCCTGGTCGAATCGCCCGCCAGCGGCCAACCCTACGAACTGCTGGCCCGGCAGATCACCGTGGTCGGTCGGGCCGAGGCCGATTATCCGCTGCAAAAAAAGCGCCATTCGTTCGAGTTCCTGCGCACCATCGGCCACCTCCGCCCGCGCACCAACACCTTTCTGGCCACCTTCCGGGTACGCAGCCTGCTGGCCCAAACCATCCACCGCTTCCTGCAGGAGCGGGGCTTTGTCTACGTGCACACCCCCATCATCACCGCCAGCGACTGCGAGGGGGCGGGGCAGATGTTTGCCGTCACCACCCTGCCGCTCGACCACCTGCCGCTGGCCGAAGCGGGGACCCCCGACTTCGGCCTCGACTTCTTCGGCAAGCCGGCCTTTCTGACCGTCTCGGGCCAGCTCAACGTGGAGGCCTTCTGCATGGCCTTCGACCAGGTCTACACCTTCGGCCCGACCTTCCGCGCCGAGAACTCCAACACCCAGCGCCACGCCTCCGAGTTCTGGATGA
>CAZTNO010000305.1:0-3018 GCA_964614865.1 uncultured Clostridia bacterium | reverse complement strand
GTTTCTGATCGGGTTGATCGCCATGATCGTGGTCGGCTTGATGTTGATGGTCCTGGTCAACCGGGCCATCAAGCCGCTGATCAACACCAGCTCCCTGATGGAGGAGCTGGCCTCGGGCGAGGGCGACCTGACCCGGCGCCTCGATGTGCAGACCTCGGATGAAATCGGCAAGTTGTCGGACAACTTCAACCACTTCGTGGAAAAGATCCGCCAGATCATCGTCAAGGTCAAAGAGTCCACCAATTCCATCTACAACGCCACCGGCGAGATCACCGCCAGCAGCGAAGACCTGGCCACCCGCACCAACGAACAGGCCGCTTCGATCACCGAGACCTCCACCACCCTGGAGCAGTTCACCACCATCGTCCGCCAGAACAGCCAAAACTCGGAAGAGGTCAGCTCCTCGCTGAAGTCTTTCAACGAAGAGATCCAGACCAAGAAATCGCTGATGGACAACGTCACCTCCACCATGCGGGAGATCGACGACTCCAGCAAGAAGATCGACAATATCATCAACGTGATCAACGACATCAGCTTCCAGACCAACCTGCTGGCCCTCAACGCGGCGGTCGAGGCCGCCCGGGCGGGCGAAGCGGGCCGCGGCTTTGCCGTGGTCGCCTCCGAAGTACGCAACCTGGCCCAGAAGACCGCCGAGTCGTCCAAGACCATTCAGGAAATCGTCACCCGCAACGTCGAATCGACCAAGAAAGGGATGGAACTGGTCGGCGAGACCTCGGCTTTCTTTTCCACCATCGTCAAGGTGATGGAGAACACCGTCAACAAGATCGTCCTGATCACCGAGGGATCCCGCGAGCAGTCGACCGGAATCGACCAGATCAACAGCGCCATCACCCAGCTGGAGGGAGTCATCAACCAGAATGCCACCCTGGTCGAGGAACTGGCCGCAGCCGGCAAGGCGATGAAGTCCTCCACCGGCGAAATGCACGAACTGGTGGCCCAGTTCAAGGTCGATCAGGAAGGGTGATCGAGGGCAAACATCAGGGACGGTGCCAGCACCGTCCCTAGAGTGCTCGTACTTCTCTTGTTCTCTCGATGTATTGTCCCCAGGGGAACAAAACTACAAAAATCAGAATCGGCAGTGCCAATAATTTTTGCGGGGCTTCTGGCGGAGGAGGCGGTCCCCAATGGTTGAGAATAAAAAGACCGACAAACAATGCCACCATGATCGCCAAACCTGTCTGCCGCTTACGCGCTTTGGTGGCTTGCAGATACATCGCAAGACCTCCCAAAAATATCAGAAACTCAACGAAAACTGTTGTTAAAGGGTAATTCCATAAGCCAAGGCCAAATTTTGGTGTGTTTCCAAAAATGAATGGCAAATCTGGCACATGTGAAATCCAATCTAAAATCCAGTGGCTAAAAACCACAGCGCCAAGAACAACGGCAGTCTTTTTGCTTTTGAATACATAAAGGCCAATAAAACCGAACGCTATCGCCCACACAACGTTCATAAACAAACCATGCGACCATGGATAATAAAGAAACTCAAGCGGAACAGACGCCGTAAAGCCTGGGTTGGCGCGCATCTTCTCGATCCCTGTCACCATCAATAGGCCGCAGAGAATATCCACCACCTGCCCCGAAACCAAAAGCCAACCGAGTGATATTTTGGGATCTAAACGCTTCGCAGCAAATCCAACCCCAATATGTGCGATAAACATATTCTACCTCCGCCCAGAGCAAAAACTAAATCTTGTGGATGAGAAGTGAAGAGCGCATCCAAGAATGAAATGTAAAAAAGTAAAGCACCGTCCCTCAATTTCCAATTTCAGCCAAACTGCACCGACCGCTTCGTGAACGCTCCATCCATCCACCAACCAGTGATGGGGAACGTCACCGGCGGTCGCTCGTCGGCCACCGCGCCGGCGGCCACGAGGACCGGAGCGTAGTGCTCCCAGGTGGGCAGCGCCGTCTGGGCAGCCGGAGCGCGCAGATGAAAGTCCTTGAGCGCCTCGATGTCAAGCCGCGACAGCGCATCTTTGACCCAACTGTCGAACTCGCGGGCCCACGCTGGGGTTCCTGGCTTGAAGGCGTACCGCATGTTGTGCGTCAGGAAGCCGCTGCCGAAGATGAGCACACCTTCGTCGCGCAGCGGGGCAAGTGCCCGGCCAAGGGCAACCAGCTTGTCCGGCACCAGGCCCGGCATCGACATCTGGAGCACCGGCACATCGGCGCCAGGGTACATCGCCACGAGCGGAACGTATGCCCCGTGATCGAGCCCACGCTCCGGATCGTCGGTAACCTCGATGCCCTTCTCGCTCAGGAGCATGTGGACCCTCGCGGCGAGGGCGGGCGCGCCGGGAGCGGGGTAGTTCGTCTCGTAGTGGCGCTCCGGAAAACCGTAAAAATCGTAGACCAGCGGCACCGTACGGGTCGCGCCCAGCGTCGTCGGTCGCTCCTCCCAGTGGGCCGAAACCATGAGGATGCTCGCCGGCCTCGGCATGGCCTGCGCCCACCCGGCGAGCTCGGCCATCCACCCGCGATCGTCGAGCAACACCGGCGCACCGTGCGCGGCAAAGATCACCGGCATCCGCCTTACCGCCAGCTCGTCCCGGATGTTTGCTGGAACCGTCATGGTTGATCCCCTTTGCGCCGCTTTCCGTCGGGCCCCCTATAAACGGCGCTTTACAATTCAGGGCCCCGGAAACCACCCCGGGAGAAAGCCTAGATCTCGATCACGCCGAAATCAATGGCGACCTTTTTATTGGGAAAGTGGCTGGTCTTGAATTCTTTGGGCATGGTGCGGGCGATCTCGACAAACTTCTGTCCGTCCCAGGAGAAAACGCGAAAATAGAGGTCGGGGGTGGCCTCGGTAAAGCCGAAATCGCTGAAAGTCTTCTTGCCGAAGGCCAGAACGAAGCGCCCCCCGGCATCGGTGATCACCGAACCGATGAAGTCGTCCTCGAAGCGGTCCTTGTCAAAAACCATGACCCGATGGAAAGAGAGCTGCTCCCCGCCGTCCCGTTTCTGCAAAACCCCTTCGATCTTGAACTCGCT
>CAZTNO010000304.1:0-3036 GCA_964614865.1 uncultured Clostridia bacterium | reverse complement strand
GACCTGCCGCTGGAGTTGCAGAGATTGCTGCCGAGTGATGGCCTGTTCGCCCCGTTCCCCCTCGATCATGGCGATGATCAGCCGCAGGGTGTTTTTGCCAAAAAACGGGCCCCGCTTGCGACCGGTGGCGAGGGTTGCCCGCGGCGGTTCGCTTTCCGTTTGCAAATGGGCTCCAGGCCGTTCGGTCCCCCCCCGCAGCAGCAGGGGGCCTCCGGTGCGGATCAACTGGCGCCGGAGGCGGAACCGCAGCCACAGGCAGCCTGCCAAAAACCCGAGCAGGGCCAATGACAAAGACGAAAAACCGAGCGCACGGTGGGGGCCTGCCACCTTGAAGTAAACGATCCAGAAAACCGGGGTTCCGGCGAGCAGCCACAAGTGGGGCCGGACGATCAGCCCGATCAGGGATGGGGTGCGGGAGAGCAGGGTGAGGATCCCGGTCCAGAGATCGCTCATCGCAGTTTGATGCTGATCAGGCTGACCAGGGTGAACAGGATCGACAGGATCCAGAAACGAACCACGATCTTGGACTCGGCGATGCCGAGAAACTGGAAGGTGTGGTGGATGGGGGCGCGATAGAACAGCCGTCGTTTCAACAGCTTGATGCCGATGAAATCCTGGATGAACACCGACAAGAACTCGATCACGAAGATGCCTCCGGCGATCAGGAAGAGCAGTTCCTGCTTGAGCATCACCGCCGAGGTGGCGATCACCCCTCCCAGCAGGAGGGAGCCGGTGTCCCCCATGAACACTTCGGCGGGATAGGTGTTGAACCAGAGGAAGGCGGCCAGGGCCCCGATCAACGAGGCCAGCACGATCACCAATTCACCCGATCCGGCCACGTGGGGGAACAGGAAGTACTCTGCGGCCCGGGTGTTGCCGATGATGTAGGCAAAAATTGCGTAGACCGCGGCGACCAGGGCCGACGGGACGGTGGCCAGGCCGTCGAGACCGTCGGCGAAGTTGATGGCGTTCGAGATGGCGATGGTGGTCAGGATGATGAAGGGGATGTACCACCCTCCCAGGTCTCCCAGGGGGGCCTTGACGAAGGGGACGAACAGCTGGCTGGCCAAAGCGGCCGGGTAGGGGGTGGAGGCGGGCGAGAGGAGCAGAAAGGCCAGGATCAGGCCGAACAGGGCCTGGAAGAACAGCTTCATGCTGCGGGACAAGCCCAGTTCGCTCGATCCGCGCAGGTTCTTCAGGTAGTCATCGAAGAAGCCCAGGGCGGTGAACCAGAACGAGGCGAACAGGATGGTGCGCAGAAAGAAATTGTCGATCTTCCCCCAAAGCAGCAGCGAGACCACAAAGGAAAAGAAGATGATCAGACCGCCCATGGTCGGGGTGCCGTCCTTGTTTGCAGGAGAGATGTCGCCGAAATCGCGGGGGCGGTCGCGGAAGTTCAGTCGATAGATCAGGTTGATCAGGTGCCGGCCGACCAGGATGCCCAGCACGAAGGCAGTCAGCATGGCCATCAGGGAGCGGAACGAGATGTACAGGAACAGCCGGTGGCCGGGGAGGTGGTGGAGCGTTTGCGCGATCCAGTAGATCATCGGGGGGCGATCTCCTTGCCGATCCGCCGGACGATCGATTTGATGCGGAATTCGGGGATGAGGTTGTTGGAGGTGATCAGGATGCGGCCGATCATTTCCCGTAGACGATCGTCGGTGAGCAGCCCCCGACGGTGGAATTTTCCCAGCAATTCCACCACTTCCTCGCGGATCCGCGAGTTGCTGGCCAGGAAGAGGGGCTCGACCCGGGGCAGGAGATCGGCTCCCCCTTTGGCGGCGGCCAGCTGGAGGGCAGCGATCCGCTCCTCGACCAGGCGGGCTTGCAGTGCCGCCAGGATCTCTTCGGCGAACGCCGGTGCCTCTTCTTCGGGCAACACCTCTTCGAGCAGGCGTAGCGTGGCCACCCGCACTTCGTAGTAGGAATCCCGCAGCAGAAAGTGGGCCAATTGCGAGGTCTGCTCGTCCCAGTGCCCCAACTGCCGGAGCGACTGCACGGCGTTCCTCCGTACGAAACCGTTCTGCCCCTTTTCGGACAGCAAGCCAAGCAGGGTGGCCGCGTGTTCCCGGACGTGAAACAGCCCGACCAACTTGATGCCGACGTTGCGGATCGACCAGTGGGGGCTAGCAAGGTAGAGGTCGACCTTGTAGCGGTACTCTTCGGCATAGGTCGCGGGACTCCCGCTCACCCGGTCGAGGAACTGGTTCGGCGACAGGCTGGCCATGGGCAAGGCGGCTCCGCCTTTTCCTTTCCGGCGATGGGCGATCGGCAGAAAGGCGGTGTTGCGCACGATCACCGAAACCAGAAAGTAGATCGACAGGCCGATGAAGGTCAGCGAGAGGAGCATCAGGATGTCGCTCCACGGGCTGGACAGGAACCGCAACCGGGAAAAAACGAACCGCGCCTCGAGGAGCCCGATCCACATGAACAGGGTGGCGACCCCGGTTTTGCCGAAGGGCAGGTAGAGCTCACGCCAGGGGAGGACGATCCCGTCCTGTTTCATACGCTCCCGAAGGATCCCCAGCCGCACCAGGGCGAACAGGGTGAAGACGATCGAAGTGGCCAGGGCGATCCCTGCAACTCCCAGCGGGGAGCGCATCAGCAACAGGGCCAGGCCGATCTGCGAGCCCAGCATCACCCCGTTGAGCAGGATGGGGGTGCGGCTCTCCAGGCGGATGGCAAAGAGTCGGTCGGTGAGGGAGTGCAGGCCGTAGCCCACCATGCCTGCGGCAGCGAACTGCAAGACCCGGGCTGTCTGGTCGACGTGGGCGGCGAGAAACCGGAAGCGCTCCAGCAGCACCGATACCACGGGGTGGGCCAGGGTGATGGTGAGCACCGTGAGGGGGGTGAGCAAAAACAGGTTGAGCCGCAGGCCGTCCAAAAAAAACGTGTGGACCCGTTGCCGCTGCCAGATGAAGATCGGCCCCGGCGAATCCCGCAAGACCATGCGGGGGATCACCCGGGCGAAAAACCCCACCGGCAGGCGGCAGATTTCGGCGGCGAAGTGCAGGTAGGAGAGGGCGCCCACAGCCA
>CAZTNO010000303.1:0-3096 GCA_964614865.1 uncultured Clostridia bacterium | reverse complement strand
AACTCTTTGTGGGCTTTCTCCTGGGCGGCCAGAAACTCGAGGGTCTCGCGGGCCAGCTTGTCTTCGACCCGGCGGGCCAGGACTTCGTAGAACACCCGGGCTTCTTCCTCGTTCTTGATGGCGATCTCGATCAGGCTCTGCAGGCTCTTGCTTTCCATGTTCCCTCCTGAAGGATTCAATCTCAAAAAGTGAGTGCGGTGCTGAAAATGAACTGGTTGGTCTTGGCCTTGCCGACGGGGTGGTGGCTACTCAGGAAGTGGCTGTATTCGAGGCCGAAGCTCAAGCCGGAGCCGGGGGCGAACTGGGCGCCGGCGAGGAGGACGCTGCTCTTCTTGAGTTCACCGGAGGCCAGTTGGGCTTCATCGGTGAGGTCTTCGAACGCATAGCCCAGCCAGCCACTGAGCTTGTTTTGGGTAAGTAGCAATTCGGTCCAGAACGAGGAGACCTTCTTGCCCACGAATTCCTGGCGGGGGGCATCCGCCAGCATGCCGGCCCGGCTGACCGCATAGGTGAGATTCCGGCCCATCGAGTATTCCCCCTTCAGGGCGAAATTGGCAGTGAAGGGGATCGACCAATCGAGGCCGAGGCCGGCGATGTCGACCTTGTTCTTGAAGGCGGCGGTGGCGCTTTCGCCGTTTTCGCGGCCGTAGATAGCGGAGACGCCGAGCTGGATCTTGCCCGAGTTGCCGAGTTTGAAACCCAGGCGGGACTGCACCACCGGGGTCAGGCTCTTCCAGCCGGCGGCAGAGGCGGGGTCACTCAGCGAAACGGCAACATCGAGGCGGGGAGTCGAATAGGTGTAGCGGATCTGGGCGTGGCGGAAGCCGACGTTGCCCACTTGCCAGAGGTAGCCGTTGGTCATCAGGGTGTTTGGCCCCAGCGGCGAGAAGAGATCCCAACTCTGGCCGAACAGCAAGGTGTGCTTGTCTTTTTGCAGGGTGATGAACGCCTGGCGCAGGCGAAACTTCATCTGGTTGGGGCTGGTGGGGTCGAACAGATCCCATTCCAGGGTGGCGGCGGTCTTGGTACCGCAGCCCAGGGGGACGCCGTTGTACTTGAAGCCGAAGCGGCTGTGGCTGGCCGTGAGCAACAGGTTGCCATCTCCCGCCGTGGCGTAGCGCGGGAAGGTGAGGCCGTTGACGCCACCGTCCTGGTACACGGCGTCGAGCTTGACGAAGCCGAAGAACTGGAATTTACCCTTCTCGTTGTCGATCAGGGCGAGATCGCCCCAAACCGGCAAACAGGGAAAAGCGAACAGGGCCAGGGCGAGAACCGCACGAGCAATTGCATTCATGGTGGACCTCACTAGGTTTCATATTCTACCCCAATTGCCCGGGCGTTTTCAATCAAAAAACTCTGTTTTGCCGGGATTTTACGAGGCAAATCGGAGAGATCGCCGCAGAGTGGTTTCGTGGTTGCGGTAGCCCCCCCCTGATCCAGCAGAACCCTCCGGTGCTTTTTGCACCGCTTTGTGGTTCCTTATCGGGTACTGGGCGGGCGCTGGAAACCGGTCGGCAGGCCGGCCAGCGATACCCGAACGAAGGGGCCGGGATCGCCCGGGGCCACCGCGAAGTCGGCGGCGAGCGGCGACCCGTAGGCCCAAGCGATGTGTCCGTCACCTGCGACCACCACCGGGGCCAGCGGCCGCAGGGCGACCGGAAAGCCGGCGGCGCGGATCATCTCCACAACCTGCTGGTGGTGGGGAACGTTGATCTTGCGGTATTCATCTCCCCGGCAGACGCTGCGCACGGTGAACGGGAAGGGGAGGAGGCGGGCCGGGGTGATCAGGGTGGTCGACCCAGCCGGTTTTTCGAAACGCTCGTGCAGGGTCACCTCGATGGCCAGCGAGCCCAGGGCGAGGGGGATTCGCCCCGGGCCATGTGCCGTCACCGACCAGGGCGGCAAGCGGAGGGGCTGCGGGTAGAGGAAGTGTGGGCTGGTCGCCAGGGTGAGGCCCGGGATGGCCAGCGCCGAAGTGGTGCCCAGCTTCGCCCGCAGTTCCTCGACGTGGGCAAAGGAGAGCCCCAGCAGGTTCCCTTTCTGCCGGCGGATGTACTCGCGCAACAGGTGGCGGATCAGGGCGATCCGCTGCCGCTTCAGCGGGGCGACGGGGAGGACGGTGCCGGCGATCAGGTGGCGGCAGAGAAACCGCTCGGCGGTCCGCTGGAAGTACTCGAACTCGTCCTGGATGAGTTGCACGGCGGTGAAGATGCGCTCCTCGCAGTGGGGCTCGATCTCCTTCAGCACCGGCATGACGCGGTGACGCAAGCGGTTGCGCAGGAAGGCGTCCCCCTCGTTGCTCGGGTCCTCGTAGTGCTCGATCTGGTTGCGCTCGAGGAATGCCCGCACCTCCTGTTCAGAGAACAGCAGCAACGGCCGGATCAGGTGACGCTCTTTGCGCTGGTGGAGGGCAGAAAGCCCTTGCAGGCCACTACCCCGCAACAGCTTGATCAGGAAGGTTTCGGCCAGGTCGGACCGGGTGTGGGCGGTGGCGATGCGGGCCCCGGGAAACTCCCTGGCCACTTCGCCGAAGAACCCGTAACGGGACAGCGAAGCCGCATGCTCGAGGTTGAGGCGGTTTTCGCTAGCCCAGCGGGCCACCGGCCGGTTTCCGACCCGTAACTCGAGTCGCTGTTTTTTGGCAAATTGCCGCACCCAAGCCTCCTCATGGGTGGCATCGGGGCGCAGACCGTGATTGAGATACGCCAAAACGAGCCGGAACGGCCGCTCCCGCCGCAGCTCCTGCAATAGCATGGCCAGGGTGACCGAATCCTTGCCCCCGGAGAATCCAAGCAGGACGACTCCGCCGGCGGGGATCAGGCGGGCGGCGAGTACACGCTGGCGAAAGGGGGGATACAGGTCATCCACGGGGGGTCGTTTTTTTTCTGGGAGGCAAGGAAGGCATGGTGTTTTGGCAAATAGCGGCGGAGGGAATTGAACCCCCGACATATCGGATATGAGCCGACTGCTCTACCGACTGAGCTACGCCGCCATTTCCCCCATTATAGCGAAAAAAGGCCTTCAGCGCAACGGTCCCCGGAACTGGCGTCCCCCCATTTTTTGGCCCATCATGAGGCATATTCCAGTTCAAGTTGG
>CAZTNO010000302.1:0-3138 GCA_964614865.1 uncultured Clostridia bacterium | reverse complement strand
ATCTCGGCGGCCGTCACCGCTTCGCCGCGGGTGAGGATGGCGGCCCGCTCCATCACGTTCTGCAACTCGCGGATGTTTCCTGGCCAGGGGTAGCCCGCCAGTTTTTGCCGGGCATCGGGGGTCAACTGCGGGGGCTTGCGCTTCATCTCCAGCGAGAAGCGGTTCAAAAAGGTTTCGGCGAGCAAAGCGATGTCGCCCGGCCGCTGGCGCAGCGGGGAGAGGTGCAGCGGAAACACCTGGATGCGGAAGTAGAGGTCGCGGCGGAACCTGCCCGCGGTAACTGCGGCCGACAGGTCCTGGTTGGTGGCGAACACGAAGCGCAGGTCGAGTTCGATGGCTTGATCGCCGCCGATGCGGTGGATGCGTTTCTCTTCCAGCACGCGCAGCAACTTTCCCTGCAGCGAGGAGGGCAGGTCGCCGATCTCGTCGAAGAAGAACGTCCCTCCCTGGGCCTGCTCGAGCTTGCCCACCTGGCGACCGTGGGCTCCGGTGTAGGATCCCCGCTCGTGGCCGAACAACTCGTTTTCCAGCAGGTTTTCGGGAATCGCTGCCGAGTTGATCGCCAAAAAGGGCTTGAAACGGCGCGGGCTCAGGTGGTGGATGGCCCGGGCGAACAGCTCTTTGCCGGTGCCGCTCTCGCCCACCACGACCACCGGGGTGTCGGTCACGGCGACCTGGCGGAGCTTCTCGGCTTCGGCCAGAAACCCCGGATCGCGACCGATGATCGGCCGGCGCTCGGCCTCCAGCGATACCATTTCGCGCAGCACTTCGTTTTCCCGCCGCAGCCGGCGGGCGGCCAGGTTGCGTTCGATCACCAGCCGCAGGTAGTCGGGATCGACCGGCTTGGTCAGGAAATCGGCTGCCCCCTCCTTGATGGCGGCCACCGCTTTTTCGATCGAACCGAAGGCGGTCAGGATCAGGAAGGGGAGGCCGGTACAGCGAGATTCGCGGCAGAACTCGATGCCGTCGCGATCGGGGAGCTGCAGATCGGACAGGATCAGCGAGAAGGGATCACGCGAAAGCCGGGCCAGCCCTTCGGTCACCGACCCGGCGGTGACCACCTCGTACCCCCCCTCGCGCAGGACGGTGGCCAGCATTTCGCGCATCCCGGCGTTGTCTTCGACCACCAAAATGCGGGGTGCCGGCTCCATCAGCGAAGGTCCACGGTCCAGGCACAGGCGGCGTAGAAAGCGGCGGCGGCGGTCAGGTCGGCGACCGGCACCCGTTCGTTGGGGGCGTGGGCCATGGCCTCGTTGCCCGGCCCGAATCCCACCACCGGAATGCCGTGGATGCCGGCGATCACCACCCCGTTGGTGGAGAAGGTCCACTTGTCGACTTGCGGCGGGCGTTGGAACAACGATCGGTAGGTGGCGGCGGCGCTGGCGACCAGGGGGTGGTCTTCGGCCAGCATCCAGGTCGGGTAGTACTTGTCCATGCCATACTCGATCCCGGTATAGGAGCGCTGGCGGTACTTCAGCAATTCGACGGTGGCCTCCGGGGCCAGCTGGCGGATCTCGGCCAGCGCCGATTCGGCGGTTTCGCCGACGGTCAGGCGGCGGTCGAGGTGGATGCGGGCCGAGTCGGCGACGGCGCACAGCGACGGGCTGCCCGAGACGATCTCGGTCACGGTGACGCTCCCCTTGCCCAGAAATGAATCTTGGGGCAGGCGCTCGTTGAGCCTTTCGATCTCCAGACAGGCGCGTGAGGCGGCGTAAATGGCGTTGCGACCGCGCTCGGGGGCCGATCCGTGGGCCGAAAGCCCCTGGAAACTCACCCCGATCTCCATCCGGCCTCGGTGTCCGCGATAGATGGCCAGGGCGGTGGGCTCGGTGATGACCACCGCGTCGGGGCGGATCCCTTCCTCTTCGATCAGGTACTTCCAGCACAGGCCGTCGCAGTCCTCCTCGATCACCGTGCCGGTGAACAGCACGGTCCAGTCGCGGTCAAAGCCCGTTTCCTTGAGGATCCGCCCGGCGGTGACCATTGCGGCCGCCCCCCCTTTCTGGTCGACCGAGCCGCGCCCGTGAACGAAGCCGTCGCGGATCAGCCCCGAAAAGGGATCCTGCGACCAATTCTGCCTGATGCCGACGTCGACGGTGTCGATGTGGGCATCGATGGCCAGCACGCGCTTGCCGTTTCCGATCCGGCCGATGACGTTGCCCAAAGGGTCGAAGCGGACCTCGTCGAAACCGGCGGCCTTCATCTGTCGGGCGAGTTCGGCGGCCACGGTCCCTTCCTGGGTGCTGAGCGACTTCAGGCGGACCAGCCGGGCGAGGTTCTCCGCGGTTTCGGATTGGTGGTTTTCGGCCCTGTCCAGCAGGTTTTTTGGGGTGACGGTCATTTGCATTCCTCCCGGGATTCGCTTGCGGGGTTCGGGGCGGCCAGCCACAGCAGGGTGCGTTCGGGGGTCATGGGGGCGGTGTAGACGGGCTCGCGGTCGGCAAAGGCGGCGCTCATGGCGTTCTGGATGGCGAACCAGGCGGCGATCGCGTACATGAAGGGGGGCTCGCCGATCGCCTTGGAGCCGTAGATGGCGCGAGGATTGGTGGCGGCCTTCAAGAATTCCACCTGCAGGATTTTGGGGGTGAAAGCCAGGTCGGGCACCTTGTAGGTGGAGAGCGAGTCGCTGCGTAGCCGGCCCTGGGTGTCGTACACCAGCTCTTCACAGGTCAGCCAGCCGAGCCCCTGCACGATCGCCCCTTCGGCCTGTCCCCGGTCGATCTGGGGGTCGAGGCTGTCGCCGGCATCGTGCAGGGCCTCCAGGCGATCGATCACGTAGGTGCCGCGCACCAGATCTACGGTGACTTCGGCGCGGGCAGTGCCGTAGACGTGGTACAAGAACGGGGCTCCCTGACCCATGGCGGAATCGAAGTGGATCCCTTCGGGAGCGTAGAACCCGCAGGCCGACAAGGGGACCCGGCGCCGGTAGGCCAGCGCGATCAGCTGGTCCCAGCCGAGATCGCCGGGGGCGTTTCCGATGACCACCCGGTTATCGGCCAGGGTCAGCGGGGTTTCATTATCCACCCCCAGCTCTTCGCGGGCCAGGGTCAGCAGCCGGTCCAGGATCGTCTGGGCGGCGAGCTTGGCTGCCATGCCGTTCAGATCGCTCCCGGTGCTGGCAGCGGTGGGGGAGGTGTT
>CAZTNO010000301.1:0-3152 GCA_964614865.1 uncultured Clostridia bacterium | reverse complement strand
AAGTCGTCGCCAAAGGGGGACCGGCGCTCTACGATCGACTCCGACACCACCTGCACCACCGCCGGCTTCACCCGCTTCACCACCGGGACGAAGTTGGGCCCCGCGCCGGGGGTTGCGGGCAGGGTGTCGGCCAGGGCCACCTCGGGGCTCAAGGTGACCTGGCGCGGCCCACCGTGGTGGAAAAAGCCGAAACTGAGGGCGAACAATACGGCACCGGCCAGAAAACTGGCTCCGGCAATCAAACCTGTCTTTCTCATGGATTCCTCCTCATCGTTGTTCATTCGACCGCTTCATGTCCCGAATTGCCTAGACGCCATGGGTCGAAAAAAAGTTTCAGGATTTTCCCAGAACCTGAATGTACCTCAGCACCCCGAAGTAGAGCCCGGCCGCCACCGTGCGGCGATAGACGGGATTGCCCAGCCGTTCCCCCTCGCTGGCCGAGCTGAGAAACGAGATCTCGACCAGCGAAGCGGGCATTTGGGCGCCAACCAGCACGTAGAACGGGGCCTTCTTGACCCCCAGGTCGTCGATGTGATCGTACTTGCCCCGCAGGTGGCCCACCAGCCCCGCCTGCATGGCCGTCGTGAAGGTGCGCGACTCGGCGATGTTGGCCGAGCGGACGATGCGGTCGAGGATCGACTTCATCTCGCCGATCGACTTGCTACTCATGGCGTTCTCCTGGGCGGCCACCGACATCGCCCAGGGATCGGCGGTGATGCTCAGAAAGTACGACTCCACCCCGCGGGCGGAGAGTCGCGGCGCCGAGTTGGTGTGGATCGACAGGAAGATGTCGCCGCGGCGGGAGTTGGCGATGGCGGTCCGCTCCTCGAGCGAGATGTACTCGTCGCGCTCGCGGGTCATCACGATCTCGAACTCGGGATGCTCGGCGAGCATGGCCTTGAGCTGGAGCCCGACCTCCAGGGTGATGTCTTTTTCCTGCAGCCGGAGCTGGCGGTTCACCGTGCCGGGGTCCTTGCCGCCATGACCGGGGTCGATGACGATGCGGTGGACGCCCAGGCCGAGCTGGCGTGCGAGGCTGGGCTGACCGCCGGGTACGGGAGGGGGGATCACGGTGCCGTTGGAGAGTTGGGTGGGCCGCCCCCCCCCGTTGTCGCCGCGGTTGATGTCGAACACCACCCGGAAAGGCGAGGTCAGGTAGAACATCTGGTACTTGCCGATGCGGTCGAAGTCGAACACCACCCGGATGCCTCGCCCGTCGCCCTTTCCCAAACGGATCCGGCGCAGGTTGCCCGACTCGATCACCAGTTCCTTCTGCTTGTCTGCCGGATAGCCGGTGCCAAAAGTCGCCCCGGCCAGATCGAAGAAGAGGCGCCCCCCTTTCTCGGAGCGGAGGATCCGCTCGCGCACCTTGATCGGGGCCGACAAATCGAGCACCACCCGGGTGTACTCGGGGTAGGAGTAGTAGCGGATGTTTTCGAGCCGGGTCTTGGCGGTAGCCCCCGGCAGCACGGCTGTCACCAGCAAGGCGAGGAGCGCAATCCATCTGTTCATGATACCGGCACTGTACCCTAAATCCCCCCCGGGATCAAGGCCCACAAGGGTTTCCTCTGAAGCCGGCGGAGGACTTTTCCCTAGCAGCGGCAAATCTTTCCCACGTGGAGCTCCCGGCACCTTGCCTCGATCATCGGCTGAAAAGCTTGGCCAGACAGGGGATCGCCCCATTTCTTTAACGGCATGAAAGGTTGGCACAAAACCTGCTTTTCAAGGGCATGACACTTCGTGATCGCATCGATGGGAGCCCGCATGGCTGAGATCACCCGCACCCCTGTGATGGGAGCCTGGATCTCGCCGCTGTCCCCGTCTGTGGTCGCAACCCCGGGCAAGCCGCCAGTCCAGGACAAGCCGAACGGGCAGGGATTCGCCGGGGAGCTCGAGCGGGCTTCGGCCGCAAAACCGGAACCCGCTGCCGGCCAGACCGCCCGCTCCGACCAGAACCCTGACCTCCAGGAAAGCGGCGTTCGAAAAACCGGGGAATCGCCCCGGGCCGCGGACGCAAACGCGACGCAAAGCGAAGGGCAGCCCCCGAATGGGACAGCGCAAGTCGCCTTCGGCAATGGCGAGCAGAACCAGGCAGGCCCCATGCAGGAGTTGCGCCGGCTCGACGTCAATGCCTTCCAGCTCAAGTCGGCCACCATCGCCGCCACTGCGAACATGGCCGCCAGTGCCGGGGCGACAGCCACCCAGAAGAACGCCCAGACCCTGCTCCAGGCTCTCGAGCCCCCCGCAAACTCCCGTCCTGCCGCGATGCCCCCCCACCCTCCAGCCGTTTTTCCGACGGCAAACCCACAGGCGAATTCACCGGCAGCGCCGGCTCCCCCCTCGCCCGTTCCCCCTCCGCCGCCGACCCCAGCGGTCGCCGCCCAGGAAAAGCCCGCCGCCGAACCTTTGGCGAGCAAGAAACCCGAAACGCCGGTCGCCCCCCACAACGAGGCGACCCTGGTCAATTCGGGCGAGAATCGCCCCCTGCCAGCGACCTCCGGCCTCCCCCAGGAGGTCCAGCTCCCGCCGCTGGCCGTAAAACCCGAAGCGGTGCTGCGCTCCAGCGCCCCCGCCCTGGCCTTCGTCGAACTCCGCAACCGGATCCTCGGCCGCATCGAAACGGGGATCGTGCAGCTCGCCGACAAGGGCGACCCGCGCATGGTGATCCGCCTCTACCCGCCCGAGCTGGGCCGGGTGCAGGTCGACATGACGGTGGGCGACCAGGGGATCAGCGTCAAGATCAACGCCGAGAGTCAGGCCGTGCGGGAAGTCATCCTGACCAACGCCGACGTGCTCAAAGGGCAGGTGGAGAACGCCGGCCACACGGTGGAGAGCCTGTCGGTGGAAGTGGGCAACTTCCGCGATCCAGCCGCCGATGGCGAGGGCTCCCAGTTCGGTCTGGGACGCAAGCACCGGGGCGGCGGCGGCGAGGAGGGCGATTCCTCCGGCTCCACCATCCCCGACTGGATCGCCACCAGCCCGCTGGCAGGAACCGGCTGGCTCGGCCGGGCCATCAACCTGATCGTCTGAACCTTTCCCACTCCGCTCCAGGTTGCCGCCCCAGAAATTTCCCGATCACAGCTGTCCAAAACAGATCGTGCTTTTCCTTGAAACCACTTTCATTAAGGCGTTTCTTAGTTTTTCTTGACAAT
>CAZTNO010000300.1:0-3163 GCA_964614865.1 uncultured Clostridia bacterium | reverse complement strand
CGAGGCCCTGCTGGAATAAGACGTGGTCGGTGCCATCACCGTGGCCGACGCCGACATCAAGGCTTACTACGACCGCGACCCCAAGGTCTTCTCGGTGCCCGATCGGGTCCGTGCCAGCCACGTGTTGCTGAACTGCAAAGAGGCCGAAACGTCGCCCGAAGCGGTCAAGATCAAGGCCAAGCTGGAGGGGATCCGCTCGCAGGTGGTGAGTAACAAGCTCTCGATGGCCGATGCCGCCAAGCAGTTTTCCGATTGCCCGAGCAAAACCCAGGGCGGCGATCTGGGGCTCTTCACCCGCAATCAGATGGTGCCCGAGTTCGACCAGCAGGCCTTCGCTCTCGACATCGGGAAATTCAGCCCGGTATTCAAAACCCAGTTCGGCTACCACTTCCTGATGGTGACCGAGAAGAAACCGGCGGGGACCGTCCCGTTCGAGGAAGCCGCCCCGCGCATCAAGGAACGGTTGCTGGGCGAACGGCGCAACGACGGGATCAAGCGCTACGTCGAGGAGTTGCGCAAGACCGCCAAGATCGAGAATTTCCTGCCCCCGCCGCCCCCCGCGCCGGTGGCTCCGCACGCGCCCGCCTCCGCGCCGGTGCCCCCGGCGCCCGCGGCCAAGTAGCGTCTTTCCAGCCAGGGGGCCTTGGTGGCCACGGCCATTTTACAGGCGCGAACCGGCTCGACCCGGTTGCCGAACAAGGCCCTGTTGCCGATGGGGGGGCGACCCATGCTGTACTACAGCGTGGCCGCCCTCAGGCTCAGCGCGGCGGTGGACCGCATCGTCCTGGCCATCCCCGACCGAAAAGGCGATGACCCCCTTGCCGAGTTGGCCCGCGAGTGGGGCATCGACTGCTTCCGCGGCGATGAAAACGACGTGCTCGCCCGTTTCGTGGGGGCGGCAGCCGCCTTTCCCGACCGCGTTTACTTCCGGGCTACCGGCGACAATCCGTTGCCCGACCCCGGCAACCCCGGCCGCACCCTGATCGAACTCGAGAAAACAGGGGCCGAATACGCCTGTGAGACGGGCATGCCGCTGGGGACCGTCGTCGAGGCCTTCACCGCAGCCGCCCTGGAGCGATGCGGCGGGAAGGCGATGGCTCCCGCCAACCGGGAGCACGTGACCCTCTACATGAAGGAGAGCGGCGCGTTCCGTTGCCGTTTTTTCCCGGCCCCCCCGCCGTTTTTCCATCCCGACTGGCGGCTCACCGTCGACACCCCCGAGGATTACGTGCGGGTTCGTCGTATCCTGGAGAGCTTTGCCGGGCAAGGGGACTCTCCCCCTTTCTCGCAGGTGATCGAGGTCTTGACCCGGCATCCGGACTGGCGCTGACCGGTCGCCGCGGGCGATTCCTGAAAAAGGAGATTCCGGCTACTTCTTGCCTTTGCCGCGGGCCAGGTTCATCAAATCGTCGAGTTCCTGTTCCACCGACGTGCTCTTGCGGTGGGGAGGCGTGGGCTTGGTTTTCGCCGGGGGCGGGGGGGCCGGGGGGGGAGGCGGAGGGGGAGGTTTCATCACCGGGATCGGCTGGGTGTCGGCCGTGGTCCGCGGTTTTTCAACCACGGCGGGGGGGGCGGGGACGGGGGGGGGCGTAGCGGGAGGACGACGTTCCTCGACCGCAGGGGGGGGGGCCTCTTTGGCCGCGGGGTGGAACGAATGGTTGGGATTGGTCGGGTCGAGGTGGGCCGAAAAAGGGTCGGAAAACTCGAAGCGCAATTCGCCTGCATCGGGAGCGGGCTCTGTCGAGACAACAGGCAAGGGTTTGACCTCTTGCGGGGGGAGGATCTGGGCGATGCGGCCGAGCAGGGTGTCCTTGTCGAAGGGCTTGAGCAGGTAGTCTTCGGCTCCGGCCTCCCGGGCCTCGTTGCGGAAGGAGAGGTCCTTGTACACGGCGGTCATCAGCACCACCGGGATGTCCTGGGTTTGCGGGTCGGCTTTGAGACGGCGGCAGACCTCGAAGCCCTGGATGCCCGGCAGCAGGACATCGCACAGGACCAGCCCCGGGGGGGTCTCTTTGGCCATGGCGATCCCTTCGTCGCCGGTGGCTGCAGTCATCACCTGGTAGCCTCGCTGGCTCAGGATGTACTCCAGATACTTGCGCAACGTGGCGTCGTCGTCGATTACCAGCAAGGTGTTGGCCATTTCAGTTTCCTTTGGACTCTCCCCCTTATACCACGGTGATTTCCCGCTGTAAACCACCTCGCTTGACGAAGCTCCCGCGGGCGGGTACGATCGCTGCGGAGGAACGCATGAAATCGTTTCGGCGCGAACTCTCTTTTCAACTGCCCACCCGGCGCGGCATGGTCAACATCACCCCGCAGGTCGAACAGGCCCTCGAACAGAGCGGCATCCGCGAAGGGCTGCTGCTGGTGAACGCCATGCACATCACCGCCTCGGTGTTCATCAACGACGACGAATCGGGCCTGCACCAGGACTACGAACGCTGGCTCGAAGAACTCGCCCCCCACGAACCGGTCTCCCGCTACCAGCACAACCGGACCGGCGAGGACAACGGCGATGCCCACCTCAAGCGACAGATCATGGGTCGCGAAGTGGTGGTGGCGGTCACCGGGGGGAGGCTCGATTTCGGCCCCTGGGAGCAGATCTTCTACGGCGAGTTCGACGGCCGCCGCAAGAAGAGGGTGCTGGTCAAGATCATCGGCGAGTGAATTAAAAGGAAGGGAAAATGCCAAATTTTGATCAATTCGAGAGGAAACTGAGGGCATCACTAGTAGAGATGTCAAGGGCTTCGAAATATGACGCCAGCGCGGTAATCAATAAATTTGCAAAACAACTCAATTTCGAAGAGCAGAGTAATCGTCCAATGATTTTTAAAGAAAAAACGATTGATGACTTTGAAAAATATCTATTGAGGGTACATTGTTTCTTTCTTGGAATGTTTCCAGATGGTTTTTGTTTTTCTACTTCTCAAGATAATAGGAAAGGAAAAGATTTAAAAGAAGAGTATTCTGGAGCAGAAATAGAAATTAAAACAGGAACAAATAAAACTGATGCGAATCTTGGCCTTATGACCGTTGGATACATACTCTCTTCGCCTAAGTTTAGCTATGAAAATATAAAATCTGTTTTAAAATAAAGTATTGGCAATCGCCGAAAAAACTATCTAAATATTGAAGAAGTCGAGAACTCGAAGCTCCTAACCAG
>CAZTNO010000299.1:0-3182 GCA_964614865.1 uncultured Clostridia bacterium | reverse complement strand
CGCTGGACCAGATGCGGGGCAAGACCTCGCAGGATCCCGACTGGAAAACGGTACGCGAAGACGGCTCCGAACTGCCCGGAGACGAGCATCCCGCCATGGTGGCCTTGCGCACGGGAAAACCGGTCGGCCCGTTCGTCCTGGGCGTGAATCAGCGCAGGAAGAACACCCAGTCCTGGCTCTCGGTACAAGCGGTACCCCTGTTTCAGCCCGGAGAAAACCGGCCGTTCCAGGTGTTTGCCACTTTCGAAGACATCACCGAAAAGCATCAGGCCGAACTCAAATACCAGGCTCTCTTCCAACGCATGCTGAACGGATTCGCCCTGCATGAGATCGTGTGCGACCCTAATGGGCGCCCGGTCGACTACCGGTTTTTGGCCGTGAACCCCGCCTTCGAACGTCTGACAGGGTTGCGCGGAGATGATCTGGTCGGCAAGACGGTGCTGCAGGTGATGCCCGCCATCGAGCCGCGCTGGATCGATATCTACGGGAGGGTGGCCCTGACCGGCGAGCCGGTCACTTTCGAGGAGTATTCGCGGGTGCTGGGCAAGCACTTCGAAGTGACCGCCTTTCGCCCTGCAGCCGGCCAGTTCGCCTGCATATTCTCGAACATCACCGAGCACAAGCGGGAACAAGAGGAGTCCAAACTCAACGAGGCCCGGCTGGAAAGCCTGATCCGCATCAACCAACACCCGGCCGAAAGCATCCAGCAACTGCTCGATTTCGCCCTGAACGAGGCGCTCACCCTCACCGGCAGTGAATTCGGCTACATCTACTTCTACGACGATCAGCGCCAGCTGTTCACCCTGAACAGCTGGTCGAACGAGGTCATGGGGCAGTGCACGGTGACCGAGCCGCAAACCGTCTACCAGCTCGAGAAGACCGGAATCTGGGGCGAGGTGGTGCGGCAGCGGCGCCCCATCCTGCTCAACGATTTCTCGCTGGACAACCCGTTGAAGAAGGGGTTGCCCCCCGGTCACGCTCCGCTGCGGCGCTTCCTCTCCATCCCGGTGTTCGATGCGGGGAGGATCGTTGCCGTGGTGGGCGTTGCCAACAAGCAGGGCGAATACGACGATGCCGACGTGCGCCAGTTGCGGCTCATGATGGAAGGGGTCTGGAACGACGTCCACCGCAAGCGGATCGAGGAGGTGTTGCGGCAAACTTTGCAGGAAAAAGAGCTGCTGATGGCCGAGCTCCTTCACCGGGTGAAGAACAGCCTCCATGTGGTCGCCGGGTTGCTCGGGCTGGAGAGCGACAACGTGACCGACCCCCAGGGGCGGGCGGCCCTCTCCGACGTCAAGGCGCGCATCCTTTCGCTGACTGCGGTGTACGAGCAGCTCCACCAACGCGGGGGGATCGACCGGCTGGACCTGTCGGTGTACCTGCGCGACCTGGCGGCATCGCTCACCCAATCGCTCGCCCCCCACGACGCCATCACCCTCGAAACCCACATCGCCGAAGTCGTGCTCGACCTGAAGCGGGCATTGCCTCTGGGGTTGATCGTCAACGAACTGCTCACCAACGCCCTGAAGTACGCCCGGGTGCCCGGCAGACGGGGGCTGATCCGCTTGAGCCTCGACCAAAACGACGGGCACCTGCTATTGCGGGTTTCCGACGATGGGCCGGGGATGCCGCCAGGATTTGATCCGGCCCGCCTCCCGACCATGGGGCTCAAACTGGTGGTCATGCTGACCCGACAGCTCGACGGGCAGTTCCGCTTCGAAAGCGGTCCCGGCACCACTGCCATCCTGGAGATCCCCCTGGTCAAAACAACCGCGGCGGCTCCCGTCGTGGCGGGGAAATGAGTCGCCTGCCAAGCGAAGGGTTGACCCCCTGAAAAAAAGTGCTAAAATGGGCGCTGATGAGCCATTTGGGGCAGGTGGGGAGCGTCGGAAAATCCGCTTCGGCCAGGAGAGTGACCATGCAGCCGGCGGTCAATTTTTACCTCAGCCAGGTGATCGGCCAGCGGGTGAGGCGACCCGATGGCACCGTCATCGGCCGGATTCAGGACCTGATCGCCGACAGCAGCGGCCCTCGCCCCAAGGTGGTCGCGGCGATCATGAAGGGGGCTGCCGAACCGCTCGACTTCGCTTCCTTCACCCTGCGCGAGGTCCATCACCGTCCCCTGATCGTCGCCGGCGAGACCGTCGTCTATCGTCCCTCCAGCGAGGATGAACAGCTCCACCTGGTGCGCCACGTCCAGGACAAGCAGATCGTCGACATCAACGGGCGCAAGCTGGAACGGGTTAACGACCTGAGACTGGCCTCGCTTTCCACCGGCACCTACGTGGTCGCCGTCGACGTCGGCTTCGAGGGTTTTCTGCGCCGTCTCGGGCTCACCCGGCTCCTCAACGTCTTTTTGCGGGCTTTTCACCGGCAGAGCCCCAGTCGCCTGATCCTGTGGGACGAGGTCGAGGCGATCAACTTCCCCTCGCTGGGGATCAAACTCTCCAAAGCCCATTCCAAGCTGTCGACTTTGCATTCGTCGGATCTGGCCGACATCATCGAGGATCTGGACCGTCGCACCCAGACCGAGGTCTTCGCCTCGCTCGACGTGGCCAAAGCAGCCGACGTGCTCGAGGAACTCGAACCCGATGCCCAGGCCAACATCCTGCACAGCCTCGACCCCGAGAAGGCCGCCGACGTGCTCGAAGAGATGCCCGCCGACGAGGTGGCCGACATCCTGGACGAACTCGAAGAGGCCAAAGCCGAGGAGTTGCTGGACGAGATGGAGGACGAAGCCTCCGAAGAGGTGCGGGAACTCATGGAGTATCCCGACAACAGCGTGGGTTCGCTGATGACCACCGACTACATCTCGTTCAAGGCGACCATGCGCGTCCACCAGATCATCGACGAACTGCGCAAGCACAAACCCGAATCGGACACCATCTACTACCTCTACGTGCTCGACGACGACAACCGGCTGATCGCCACCCTCTCCTTGCGCGACCTGATCGTCGCCGACCCCGAGCAGGAGATCCAGCAGATCATGTCCCGCAACGTGATCTGCGTCCACGATTTCGACCGCCTCGACTCGCTCAGCGAGATCATCTCCAAGTACAACCTGCTGGCCCTGCCGGTGGTCGACCGCGAGCAGAAGATGGTGGGCATGGTCATCATCGACGATATCGTCTTCAACCTGATCAAGTCCCGCAAACGACGGGTCTAGTCTGTTGCAGTCATGA
>CAZTNO010000298.1:0-3189 GCA_964614865.1 uncultured Clostridia bacterium | reverse complement strand
CAGGATTTCCTGGAACAGAGCGGTTTTGCGGTGCTCGCCGCCGAAGACGGCGCCAAAGCCATCGAACTGGCCCGAAGCCACATCCCCGACCTGGTCATCACCGACATGCTGCTGCAGAAGGAACACGGCCTTCAGGTGCTCGAATTCGTCAAGGAACGGTTCTTCATCCCGGTGATCGCCATTTCCGGGATCTACAATTCCAGCCAGATCCTGGCCCAGGTCGAGGAGCACAACATCGACGGCTTCTTCGCCAAGCCCATCGACCTGCCGGCCCTGCTGGCCAAGGTGAAATCCATCCTCCATGGCTGAGCCCTTCCACTCCCTGCGCGACCACCTGCGGGCGCAGCTGGGGGAGGGCAAGATCCGCAAGATCGCCATCGACGCCGGGCTCTCCTGCCCCAACAAGGACGGCCGCCTCGGCAGCGATGGTTGTATCTTCTGCGACGAGTACGGCTCGGGGCCGCCGGCAGCCCGGAACCGGGCAGTGGGCGAGCAGGTCGCGGAGGCGATCGCGCGCCACCCGGAAGATCGCTATATCGCCTACTTCCAGGCCCACTCGGGCAGCACTGCCCCGCCCCCCCTCCTCGCGGGGATGTACCGCCAGGCCCTTGCCGACCCGCGGGTGGTCGGCCTCGCCGTCGCCTCCCGCCCCGACTTCATCCCCGCAGGAGCATTGCCCCTGTGGCAGGAGCTTTCGGGGCAAACCCTGTTCTGGCTGGAGCTGGGCCTGCAGTCGATCCACGAGCGCAGCCTCGCCTACCTGCGCCGGCGCCACACCTACCCGCAGTTCGTGGAGGCCGTGGAGCGCCTGCAAGGAGAAGGGCTGGCCGTGGTCGTACACCTGATCGTCGGCATCCCCGGCGAGAGCGAGGGCGACCTGCTGGCGACGGTCGCCGAGATGAACCGGCTAGAGGTCGCCGGAGTCAAGATCCACCTGCTGCACGTGTTGAAAGGCACCCCGCTCGAAGCGATGTACCGACGGGGCGAGGTGCCGCTGCTGGAGCAGGACCAGTACGTGGAACGGGTGGTGCTGCTCCTCCGCCACCTGGCCCCGGGGATCGTGGTGCACCGCCTGACCGGCGAGCGCGACGCCCGTCTGTTCGTGGCCCCGACCTGGGTGCAGCAGAAGGCCCGGGTGCTGCTGGCGATCCGCCGGCAAATGGCCGCCCTTCACGCCCGCCAGGGGGATCTTCTATCCCGGTAACGGTCCGCCCCCTCCAGCCCCGTCCCGACTCTAAACCCCGTATTTGGTTGAGACCTGAATGCTGGGTTGCCCGTTCAAGGGTTTCCCTGGCTGTCTTGTATATTAGAACTTCCAGGGACCAGGGGGGAGCCACAATTCCGGTGGAGTGGCGCCAAGAAGAAGTGCTTCGGATATAGGCTCGATGAAGTTTTTGACGGACCCGACAATTTCCCCGAAATCGTCGGGAATAAGTTCACGAGACAGTCTCTTGCGAAAAGCGATCCATTGGACCTGTTTCAAATCGACGAAGTCTTCCGTGAAAGCAACTATTTTTGGCGGCAGAATGGTTTTGCGTTTTTGAAAGGTCTGACGAATCGCTTCGGAGAGAACGTTCCCCTGAAACTCGAATGCCCGCGAGAGTACCCACAGGTCATAGAAATCTTTCATGCGGCTGTTCAACTCGCGATGTTTCACCATGGCTTCGAACTTCTCGGCAACGGCGCTTTCCCTGCTGTAACAGAGGAGAATTGGCGAGGGGAATCCGAGTGACCCAGGGAATACCAGTTTTTCTGGTTTTGGATAAACGGGATCTCCGAAACCCAAGTCGATCTGCATGTCGACCCGCGCTGAATCGAGGAAACCCCGGAAATGGACTCTAACACCCTCATATTCTGCCTCCGCTGTTATGGATTCGGTTGCCAATGAAAGCGGGTCGAAACGGAGGCCGTCTGGTTCTACCTCCACGTCAAGGATTGCTTTGATCTCTGACAAGATACTCTCTGCGGCATTGTCAGCTCTTCCCAACATGTCGATGTCCATGGTAGGGCGGGCTTCGGTGACGTTCCACACCCTCATCATCAAGGCTCCCTTGAGGATGAAACGCTCGGCTGAAAGCGAGCGTGTCAGCCTGTAAAGAAAACGCTCCATGGCAAAGTACTGAAGAACTTCCTGAAAGGGGCGCCCTTCTTTCCTGGCCTTGTTCAAGAGGCGGGCTCTAACTGAAGCGGGAACATTTTTCATAGGATCGATTCCAGATAGGGGAGCATGACCTTTTCCACCCTGCACAGCCGCGCGTAGCCGAGCACCTTTTCAAGATTCAGACCATGGCGCACTTTGTAGAGCTTGAGGGCCTCCAGGACTACATCCATGCCCACGGAATTGCGAAATTTGAAAAGATCTGCCAGGGTTTTCTCGGCTTCATAAATCTTTACTGAGACTCCATCGATTTTGTGGGCTTGGAAACCATTTCGATAGGTCTCCAGTGAAAAGCGACGAACATCGAGAGGTGGGTAGCCTTGTGCCGGGATACGTGCCCCTCGGGGAATCGCCACCGAGATCTTATGAGGGATCTGAGTAGTGATGCCGTGAAAGGTCAGCGCGGAAATCAAACATACGATTGCGTTGGGGTAGCGAAGGCTCACTTGTACCAGATCAGGATTGCTCAGGGGGGGCAGTGTCGCGAGACGGTACACCCCCCGGGCGATCTGTTCGATGATTCCCTTTTCCAGAAGGCCATAGAGGGAATACCTGGTGATTCCCAGGCCAATCGCTTCACTCATGCGCAGTTGCCCGCCGTTCTCTCGGAAGATCTCTTCAGGCCTTGATGATTTTGCTTTTTCAGACATTATGCGTTCACTTTATATCTTCTAGGGGCATTATGTCTGAACTGGCATGGAAAAGCAAACGACGTACCTTTCCCGTATCGGTAGGCAGGGGACGGCCCAAAACACCCCAGGGGGCTCGTATGACCCTATAGTCTTCACCTGGAGGCCCTCGCTGCTCCCTAGGGCCGGCTTTTCCTCCTCCCTGTAGAGCAAGGGATGCCTAGGGGCGAGGAGTGGCCAGCAGTACCCCAAACCCAGTCGCCGATGGCACCGATTATCACTGCCCGCTCGACCTAAATGCACAATCGCAGGCACCGTCCCCATCGCTTCTCTAGAGCTTCTGGATCGTAGCGCCAACAAATTACTCAATCATTGAGTAATTTTACTCAACGAGAGAGTAAT
>CAZTNO010000297.1:0-3207 GCA_964614865.1 uncultured Clostridia bacterium | reverse complement strand
GGGCGAGTCGATGCGGGCGACGTGGCGCAGGGCGGGGTAGAGCCGTGTGGCTCCGGCGGCGAACAGGGCCAGCGCCATGGAGCGGAAGCCCTCGGTCAGCAACTGCTGGTCGCGCTCGGAGAGCGAGTAGAAGGAGAGGGCTTCGCCGGTGCCGGGGAAGGCGCGTACGCGCCCCTTGCCGGTGCCGCAGCAGGCGGTGTAGTAGAGGGCCATACGGTGCCAGCCGGCCATCTCCCGTTGCCGTTCCTGCCAGTCTTCGGACAGGATCATGGCCAGGTAGCCGGGCGAGTAGACCGCGCCGCCGATGGTGATGTCGGGCCAGAACTCGCTGGCCTGGTAGACCGGCAAGGCCGCCAGGTGGCTGTCGAGCACCTCGGGGAACTCGGCCGCGACCTTCAGCATGGGGTGGATCTTCAGGGTGTCGCCGATGTTCCTCTTGATGCCCGACCGGCGCAGCAGGGCCGGCGACTGGGTGGCGCCACCGCAGACGAACACCTGCCCGGCGGCGATCTCCACCGTCTCCGGGGTCCCGTCCTCGCGGCTGGTTGCGCGGGCACCGGTCACCCGGTCGCCGGCGGTCGTCAAACGGTCGATGCGACACGAGGAGAGGATCCGGGCACCGGCTTTCCGGACCCGGGGCAGGTAGGTCTGCGCCATCGAGCGCGTGGCTCCCGGGAGGTACTGGTTGGCCCCGGGGGCGCTGTTCAGTGCCCTCGGCACCTCACGATAAGCCCAGCCCATGCGCTCGAGCCCGGCGGCGAACAGGGCCGAGCTGCGCGGGGGAGGGGCCCCTTCCAGGGTGCGCACGTTGAGTTCCTGCTCCAGTTCCTGGAACAGCGGGGCCAGCCCCGCCTCGGTCAGGTCTTCGACCGCGTATTCTTCCTGCCAGCGCTCGAGGGTGCGGGGGAAGGGCCTGTGCCAGAAGGCGGAGTTGACCTCGGTGCCGCCGCCGAGGCATCGTCCCTCGACGAAGGCGACCTTGACGTTGCCGAGCAGGGGGGTCAGCCCGTTGTTGCGGAACCAGAGCTGCATGGCTTCGGGGGAATGGGTGGCGATCGGCCGGTCGACCGCCGGCCCTTCTTCGACCAACAGGACATCCCTTCCTGCCTCGGCCAGGGTTGCTGCGGTCAGGGCACCCCCCGCTCCCGAGCCGATCACCAGGATTTCGCAACGCAGGGATTTCATGAGGCGCCCCCGCGCCGTTCCTCCTCGGTGACCTCTTCGAGCCTGCGGGTCATCAACGGGTGGTCGAAGGCGGCCAGGACGGCGCAGGACCTGACCAGTTTGACGAAGTCGCGCATCAGGCCGATCGGGCTGTCGCTCCACAAACGGAGATAACGGCGGCGGCGCTGCTCGGACAGGCGGGAGAAGGGCCGGCCGCCAGCCAGCAATGCCAGCGCGTTGAAGCCGATCAGTGCGAGGCGGTAGGGGAAACGCAGAAAGCGCGGCAGGGCCTCGATCTGGCCGGCGACGAAAGCGGTGACTCTCGTCGCCAGCTGGCGCCGGTCGTCAGGGGTCAGGGAGGGCCAGTCGGGGAACAGCGTCTCGGTCAGGGCGGAAAGGAGCCGTTCGTTCACGGACAGGCTCGCAACCGGGCCCCGGGCCCGGTACATTTTGCGGATCGGTTCATGGAGGCTTGGACCGGCGTGCCGGTCCCCGTCATTATAGCCGCTCCGGCTCTGCTGTCAAGCCGGGGCCGTTTCGCCGGCCACCCCCATCAGCCTCCTTTCCAGGTAGTCGCGGATATCGGCGGGCCAATCGCGAATCTGTTCGCTGAAGCGGCTCCATTCCTTGCGGTAGAGGGCGCGCAGGGCCTCCTCGTAGTTCGGGAAGTTTCCGGCCATGGCGGTGAGGAAACGGGCGACGGCATCGAGGGCGGTCCGTTCCCGCTCCGGATCGGGCTCCCGCCTGCGTGCCTCGTCGACCAGCCGACGCAAAGCGGCCGAAACGCCCTGGGGTTGGCTTTCCAGCCATTCGAGGTGGCGCGGCAGCAGGGTGACTTCGCAGGCGACGACACCCAGCCGGGGTCTCCCCGGTCCCCGCTTCGCCTCGGGCGGGAGGGCCCGGGCCACGACCTCTCCGGCACTGCCGCGGAAGTCGAAATCGACCTGCCGGCCGGTCTGCTCCTCGAAGATCAGTACCGGCTCCGTGGGGTTGCGGTCGATGAATTCCTTGGTCGCGGACAGCATGGCGGCGAGGTCGCCGCCGGCCACCCGGCGGGTGCCGGCAAACGTGATGTAGGTGATGGGGTTCATGGAGGTATTGTATCCGGATAAAAACGCCGTGTCAATAATGTCCGGATAAAAATATTTGAGATCGGGCGCATTCGGAGCGAGTGCGCTCTTTCCCTTCGGGGAGGACCTGGGGAGTCGCTCCTGGTTGACATTCGCCGGGGGGGGCACTATCATTTCGGCTGGAGAACCATGATCCCCACCCACCGCTGGACCTGCTGGCTGTGCCTGCTGTTGTCCCTACTCTCCTCCTGCCGCCGCGCGGATCCCGAGGCCCCGGTGCGCCGGTTGCTGGACGACTGCGTGCAGGCAGCCCGGGAGCGGGACGCCGCCGCCATCGGCCAGTTGCTTTCCCCCGACTTTTCCGATGCCGAGGGGCGGGGCCCGGTGGAGATGGAGGCGCTGCTTTCCGGGTACTTTCGCCAGTACCCCCAGGCCGGCGTCAAGGTGCTGGGACGCCGCATCACCCTGGGCGCAACGAAGGATGCCGCGCGCATCGAATGCGACCTGGCCCTCAAGGCCGAAGTCGGCGGGTTCTCGCTGCCCATTCCCGGGATGGGGCAGAGCTGGATCCGCGTTCAACTGGCGGCCACCCTGGCCGGAGGGCGCTGGCGGATCAGCGAGGCCGACTGGCGGGAGGTGGGGGTAGGCGAGCTCCTGGCCGAAACCATCCCCCTGTTGCCGAAAAACGCTCCTGCCGGAGGAGAGGGATCCCCATGAGCCCAGGGTCAACCCGGAGCTGCGCTTGAGGAGCTGGCTGGCCCTGGCCGTGTTCCTGACCGTCGCCCTGGCGATGCTGGGGGGCATTCATTGGTTCATCTACCGCCGGCTGGTCGGCGGTCTCGACCCGGGGCCCCTTGCCCGTCGCTTGCTGCTGGCCCTGTTCGCGCTCGGGGCGCTCGGCTTCGTGGCCGGCGAGTGCCTGCACCGCCGGGTCGACCTCCCCCCCGTGCAGCGTGCCGGCTCGATGGGGGGG
>CAZTNO010000296.1:0-3278 GCA_964614865.1 uncultured Clostridia bacterium | reverse complement strand
CAACTTGAACTGGAATATGCCTCATGATGGGCCAAAAAATGGGGGGACGCCAGGATTTCCTGACGTTGACGCAGCAGGCGGATCTGGGTGTCTTTCTGTTCGATCTCGAACCGGGCTTGCGAGCGTTGGATCCGTTCGTTGGCTTCGCGAATCTGGAGCTCGTTTCCGGCTTTGCCTGCCATCACCAGAAAGTGGTGGGCCTGACGAAAATCGTTCTGTTTGGCATGGATCTCCGAAAGCTCGAGAAACAGGTCGCGGACACCTACACCGTCCTTGAGCCGTTCGGCCCACTTCAGTCCCTGGCGAGCCTCTGCCTGGGCGATAACCAGATCGCCCTGCTGCCGATGAAGGCGGGCCAGTTGTTTGAGCGACGCCAGCTCGCTTGTCGGATCGCTTCCGGCGCGGGCGATGGCGAGCGCCCGCTGGCAGTACGCCTCGGACTCCTTGATCCGGCCCAGCTGGTAGCAGGCGAGACCTGCGGTGAGCAACGGGTTTGGCAAAAACCGGGAGCTGCCGCCTTTCTCGAAGAGCTCGATGGCTTGCTTGGCGGAGCTCAACATGCGGGGGTAATCTTTGCGCAGGTAGTGCACGTAGGCCACATTGCTTATGGTGCTGGCTTGCTGTGACTCGTCGCCCAGTTCACGGGAAATGACCAGCGATCGGGACAAGTATTCGAGCGCCCGTTCGGTATCGCCAATGCCGCTGAAAATCGCCCCCAATCGGACCAGGCACCGCAGTTGCCCGGGCCGGTCACCGACCTCCTCGAAGGCCCGCTGCGCCTCCAAGACTTTTTCGTATGCTTCCTCGTAACGAAGGAGCCGGTGCAAGGCAGTGGCAAGGGTGTAAAGAACCGAGCCCAGCTCTGCGGTCAGATGGTGGCGACGGGCGAGGACTTCGGCCTCTCTGGCGGCGGCGACGGCCTGCTCGAAATCGCCGGTCCATATGCAGGCCCCGGCCTGGGCATCGAGGAGCAGCAGCCGAATCCCCGGATCGGTTTCGCGGGCCAGCATCTCTTTGGCCACGACGATGGTCTCTTTCGGATCCATTTTCGACAACCGTTCGAGCCGGCCCGGGTCGACTTCGGCAGCCAGCCACGATACGGTGGCCAAAACGATAGCCGCCAGAAAACATCGCCGCACTTCCGGCCTCGAACCCGCACACCCAACAATCATCCGCAGACCTCCCACCCCAATCGGTTGCGTCCCTTTATACCCCGGGGCCGATCGGGTTTCAACAGGCAATCGACGAAAAATATCCCCCTCTGCTATAATCCGGACATGACCATCCACCTTTCTCCGATCCGCCTCGGCATCTCGGCCTGCCTGCTGGGCGAAAAAGTGCGTTATGACGGCGGCCACAAGTACGATTCCTTCCTGGTCAAGACCCTGGGGGCCCATGTCGAATGGGTCCCGGTCTGTCCCGAGGTGGAGACCGGGTTTCCCGTCCCGCGCGAGGCGTTCCGCCTGGTGGGCGACCCCGAGGCGCCGCGGCTGGTCACGCAAAAAACCGGTATCGACGTCACCGGGCAGATGGAAACCTGGGCCCGCGGCAGGCTCGACCGCCTGGCCGAGGATTCCCTGTGCGGTTTCGTGTTCAAGTCCAAGTCGCCCTCCAGCGGCATGGAGCGGGTCAAGGTCTACAACGCCGCTGGCATGGCCGAGAAGAAGGGGGTGGGAATCTTCGCCCGCCGTTTCATGGAGCGCTTTCCGCTCCTTCCGGTCGAAGAGGAGGGGCGGCTCGAAGATGCGGGGCTGCGCGAGCACTTCATCGAGCGGGTGTTCGCCACCAGCCGCTGGCAGGAATTCGCCCGCCGGAAGCCGACCGTGGGGCAATTGGTCGCCTTCCATGCCGCGGGTAAGTACCAGTGGATGGCCCACGCCCCCGACCTGGCCCGGAAATTGGGAGCGTTGGTGGCGGCCGCCAAAGGGCGCCCCCTGCCCGAGCTGCTGGACGAATACGGCCAGCTGCGGGCCGCCGTGATGAACCGCCGGGCGACGGTGGCCAAAAACGTGAACGTGCTCCAGCACCTGGCGGGCTACTTCAAAAAGCAGTTAACCGCCGAGGGCCGCAGCGAGCTGGCGCAGCTCATTGAGCGCTACCAGCAGGGCTGGTTGCCGCTGATCGTGCCCATCACCCTGATCGCCCACTACGTGCGCCTGTTCTCGGTGACCTACCTGCAGGGCCAGACCTACCTGGAGCCCCACCCGCTGGAGTTGAAACTGCGCAACCACGCCTGATCCGGCCCCGTTGGCCCCCGTTGGGGACGGATTGTGAAAATATGAAAGTGTTTATTGTCCCCGCCGTTTGGCCTGGCGGTATAACTGCGACATGGAAAGATACTTCAAGGGCGAGAAGATGGCAAACTCGATGATCTCCCGGTAAGTGAGTCCGGCTTGGTCCCGAAGTAGTACCAGCAATTCTCCCCGCAACCGCTTCCCTTTCCAGGTGGTAACGTCTAACGATTCGATCGCAACTCCATGCCTTTGTTCGAACTCCTGAACAACCTTTTCCACGGGAGCGAATCCAAAATCATCCTCTCTTCGTTTTCCAACCGCATCGGGAATGTGTCGACGATCGAACTTGGCAAGAGTCCGTGCCAGGCAATTCTCTTCCCCAAGGATTTCGCCAAAAACGCTCTGTCTCGTTGGCAATTCTGCCAACAATTGGCCATTAATGGCGGTTCGAACCTCAAGTCTTCCACCAAAAAGCTCCTCCACAAAAGAAACACTCAACCAGTTCACTGTTTTGTCAGATCCTTGGTGTAGCACCTCGCTGGACCATGGATACACCCTCCCCGAGGATACAAGCTTTGCTCGCCGTGGGTTCTGCCAGAGGTAAAGAAGCGCTTGACGTAAATAGGCGTCATCGCCGATCAGAGCCGATTTGTACCTTCCTTGAAAGACGTATCCGCTACCGCCGTTTGTTTTGCGAAACAGAGCAGCATACTGTGTGTTCAAGTTGCGGAAGAATTCGGACATTCGTCCTGATGAATTCTGAAGGATCAGGTGATAATGGGTATCCATCAGACAGTACGCCAACAGCCGAATTCGAAACCGGAGTACCTTTTCTGCCAACATATCCAGAAAGGCTTCTTTGCTGCTGTTCCCAGCCAAGATAGCCTTTCCGTCTAAGCCCCGGTTTACACAGTGGTGAAAAGCCCCCGGAAAAGTGAATCGAGGTTGTCTCATGTTCATATAGTAGCAACTCTTTCATATTATCACAATCTGATAATCATATAGAAGGTATTCGGTTCCGATAGAACACCTTCAGTCCAACAT
>CAZTNO010000295.1:0-3302 GCA_964614865.1 uncultured Clostridia bacterium | reverse complement strand
TAGGTGCCCCGCTTCGAAGGTGTAGAACAAAACGGCTCCGACCACAATCAGCAGCGCGGTGGTCCAGACCACCAGCCGGGTGTGCAAGGAGAGGCGGCGTTGGCGGCGAGCGAGCCGCTCCACCAGTTCGAACTGCACGATGAAGCCGATGCCGCCGGTGATGATCAGCGCGATCACGGTCAGGTTGATCACCCAGTCGCCACGGTAGGCCATCAGGTTGGCGGAAAACAGCGAGTATCCTGCGTTGTTGAAGGCCGATACGGAGTGAAAGACGGCCTGATAGAGGGCCTTTCCGATGGGAAAATCCCGCCAGAAACGAAAGAACAGGACCACCGCTCCGGTCGATTCCACCAGCAACGTCCACAAGAGCACCCAGCGCAGGATGCGCAGGTAGTCGCGGCGTGGGGTATGCAGAAAGGTGGATTGCATCAGTTCGCGGCCGCGAAAGGAGACGCTGCGCCCCATCCGCCCGAGCAGCACGGTGGAAAAAGTCAGGATGCCGATACCGCCGATCTGGATGAGCAACAGGAGGATCCCCTGCCCGATTCCCGACAGGTCGTGTCCAATGTCGATGGTGGAAAGGCCTGTGACGCACACGGCCGAGGCCGAGGTGAACAGCGCGTCGATCGGGGAGATCGAGCGGCTTCCTGAAGAAATGGGCAACCACAGCAGAAAAGCCCCGGCCAGGATCACCGACAGGAAGCTGAGCAGAAAGACCCGGGAGGGAGACATGGAGAGTTTCCGGTGGGCAAACTTCCCCCGCACCTCGATCCGGTTGGGAATGGGAAAACGAAACCGACCAAGCGCCAAGTCGATACTCCGGAGGTCATTCTACCGCTTTCTCGCCGACTTGACAATCACCCCATCGCCGGACGAGGTCAGGAGATGGCTTGCCGCAAGATCTCCCGGGCGTTTGTGCGCTGCGTTCGATCGCTTCCCGGCAACCATCCGGCCAGCCAGCCGAAGGTGAACCGGGCGATCAGGTACAGGCGCAGTCCCAGCAGTTGGCCGCCCCCCCCCCACTTGCGGTACAAGTAAAGCTGGGAGCGGCGGTATTCGACGGCCACCCTCCCCCGCAACGGGGGTATCGAGCCCCCGCCCAGGTGGATGATCGCCGCGGCGCTATCGAAAACGACCCGATACCCGGCTTGCTTGATGCGCAGGCAGAGTTCGTGATCCTCGAAGTAGAGGAACAGGGAGGGATCGAACACCTCCCCGCCGGGGAACAGTTCCCGCCGGGTCGCCAGGCAGGAGCCGCTCACCCAGCCGGGTTCGAAGCTCAACCCTCGGGAGGGGGGGGAGCCGAACCGCCGGGCTTCCCGCCGGGGGGCGCGATTCTTCTGCCACCACTCCCCCACAAGCGAAATGGGTCGACCGAAAGAGAGTTGGAACGACCGGTCGGGATTCAGGGTCAGGGGGCCGAGGATGCCAATGGACGGGTCACCCTCCAGCCGGGCGACCATCGTCGCCAGGCACCCTTCGAGCACCTCGGCGTCGCTGTTGAGAAACAACAGGTATTTGCCGCGGGCCTTCGCCGCCCCGCGATTGTTGGCCCGGCCGAAACCCTCGTTTTCCTGGCTCCTCAAGACAACCACTTCGGAAAAACGGGAGGCTACGAATTCCCGGGCATCCTCTTCCGAGGCGTTGTCGACGACGATGGTCTCCCAGGGGAAAGGGGGAGGGTGATCGCGCAGGGAGTTCAGCGCCCTCTCCAGCAGATCGAAGCGGTTGTAGGCAACCAGGATCACCGAGAGAAGCACCTGACCAGAGGGAGCTTGAATCATGGCAAGTGCCGTTTCAGATTAAGCAAAATCAAGCCAACCACGATGGCTACAATCAAGCTCAGCATGGTGCCGATCAGGATGTATTCCGACTCTTTCCGGGAATCCCCCCGGTTAACCTCACCGAAACGAAGAATGGACTTGGAAGCGATCAGAAACCCGATGGCTTCGAATTGCTGAATCAGGAGAAACGTCAGCACCAGGGTCCGCTCCAACCGGCCGATCCACAGGCCGGCCCGATCCAGCCCTTTCTCCTCATCGGCCGAGGCGAGCTTTCTTCGCAGTGGTTGCGTCCACCAACCAATGAGTTGTCCCGCCGGGAAGATAACGGTGAGGTATGCCAACACGATCAGCCAGATAACCGGTCTGCCCCACATAGAGCTCAGCAGGTTCCCAAAAAAAGTTTTCGGAATTCCCTCCAGTATTCCCCAGGAAAGCAACGCCGAAATCCCCAGCAGCACCTTCCCGGCTATTTGGGAAAGCCTTCGGCCCTTCCCTCTCCCAGAAAGCGATCCAGTCGAGAAAAAGTGAATCAGAAACACCGAAACTGGGAGCCACCCCCAACGCCAATGCCATGCGAACAAGTACCAGATTCCTGCCTTGAAAACCCCTCCGGACACTCTGGCGAGAACCGTCTGGTTTTTTACCTTGCTTCCTCCCGGAATCCAATATTCACAGATTAAGAAAACCACCGCCAGGCGAAGCAGCAGCAAGGCCGCCGTGCCGTTCACTCACCCCTCCAGAATAAAGCCCAAACATTATATTGCCACATTATAATACCTGGACATTATTTTTTTCGAGCAATTGTTGGAAACGACGATCCAAGGACTCGATGGCCTGGCTCCCGGCCCGATCGAGGCGCCCCCGAATCGCAGGTTGCGAAACCCCGAGATCGGCCGCGATGGAGGTTTGAGTCTTTCCCAGCAACCTCTCGGCCAGCACCTCTGCTTGCTTGGCGGTCGAGTTGGCAAGCAGAGCATCCAGCAGGAGGAATTCCGTTTCGATCTCCTCGTCCACCGAGGGCCATGGACTACGGATGGAGAGGTAACGCGATCCCTTCATCCGGTCCAGCTCCTTTCCTGAAAAGATGAATGCGGGACCGTCCCCGCCAGGGTGTCCGATTTTCGGCAAGAGATCCACGGTCCCGATCCCGATTGCGATACGCGCGTCAGCGGCCCGGCTCATCCGAGTGGTGGGAAACCCGCTACGCAGCCACAACCGGATCAGCACGGCCGTTCGGAAGGCGAGTTCGATCCTCTTCAGAACTCCCTGAAAACTGTCCCGTCGATAGGAATAGAAAGGAGCCCCTAGGTCGCACTGGAAGACCCCATTGACTCGTTCCAGCACTCCGTCCAAGGCGGAGACCAACTCATTCCTCTGCTGAAGTGGGTACGACGAAGATTTGACGATATCTCCAGTCAGGACAGCGTACAACCCGTTGGGCATACTTATCCTCCAGCGCGATAATGCCGAAGCGTTATAAAGCGCATTTATAAAGTCAAGGCATTATATCAGGACCAC
>CAZTNO010000294.1:0-3317 GCA_964614865.1 uncultured Clostridia bacterium | reverse complement strand
CTGATGGGCAAATGCTCTTGTTCGATTTATCCTAATCTTCTTAGGACACTAGTGAATGCAATAAGTTTTTTGAAAAGAATTCAGCTGGGTACCAAACATGCACAAATAATGCTATATCAGGAAGAGCAATAGATGTTAGAAATGCTACGCAAAGGTATTACGAGTGTATGAGAGAAGTGCAAAGAGGAAGGAAATAGTCTTTTAAAGACGGCTTCAACCGGCCACAAACCGGCCCACGATGGTCGATGCCTCGTCGTTGAAGGAATGTGCGGATTCAGGTTTTTTTGATAAAGTACCGTGTTTTTCGCACATTTGCGAAGAGGAGGGGTGAAGTTCTCCAAGCTGACAATGCGGCCGATTGACCGGGAAGGGTCTTTCCGCTACAATTCAGCCATAACCTCTGCGACTTGCGCTTCGCTCCAACCCCGAGGATAAGGAAAAAATGGCTTCCGAGTCACCCTGGCAACTCAAGATGTTCAGCCGTTCGTTGAAGAAGAAGATGAAGGTGGCGGCGCTGCTGCGCCATTTCCCCGACCTGGCCGGCAAGAAGTGCTTGCTGGTCACTTGCGGCGACAACAACGGGGCCATCAACTACCACCTGCGCGAGCGAGGCGGAAAGTGGACCTGGGCCGATTTCGAGGCACACGGCATCGCGGGCATGGAAGAGCTGCTCGGCGAAAAAATCGTTTCCCTCGACAAGACCTCCGGGAGCTTGCCTTTTGCCGATGGCGTTTTCGACCTGGTCGTCTCGATCGACGTCCACGAGCACCTCGCTGACCCGCAGCCGGTCACGAGCGAACTCGCCCGGGTCACGAAAGCGGGAGGCACGGTGATCGTCACCACCCCCAACGGCAACGAGAAGAAGATCGCGGTGCGTATCAAGAACGCGATCGGCATGGACGCCCAATCGTACGGACACGTCCGGGTGGGATTCGACGTCCCCGACCTGAGGCTCTTGACCGATGCCGCGGGGCTGACCTTCCGCCGCCACAGTTCCTACAGCCGTTTCTTCACCGAGATGCTGGAGCTGGCCATCAACTTCCTCTACGTGAAGGTGCTCTCCCGGAAAAGCGAGGCCAAAGTGGAGGAAGGGACAATCGCCCCCGTGTCCAAAGACCAGCTGCGGTCGGTGCAGAAGAGCTACCGCATCTACGCCCTCATCTATCCGGTGTTCTGGCTGGTCTCGCGGCTCGATTACCTGGTCTGGTTCACCCGCGGCTACGCGGTGGTGGTGGAGGCGGGCAAGTGATTGTCGTCGTCACCGGAGCGAACGGTTTTTTGGGACGCCACCTGGTATTGGCCCAGCTTGTCCTGGGCCGGACCGTGCGGGCGGTCGACCTCCACCTCGATCGACTCTCCGACCTGACCGGCCGGCCGGGGCTCGAGCTCTTTGTCGCCGACATCTGTGACACCGCGGCCATGACCCCGGTGGTCGAGAAAGCGGCGGTGGTCTTTCACCTGGCCTCGGCCCACCTCGACGTCACCCTGGGTGAGGAAGCCTACTACCGGATCAACCGCGACGGCGCGGCGGACCTGGCCCGCCTTTGCCACCAGCAGGGGGGCGGACGCTTCGTCCATTGCTCGAGCGTCGGCGTCTACGGCGAAATCCGGCAGCCTCCGGCCGACGAGACCACCCCTTGCCATCCCGACCTGATCTACGAGAAGAGCAAGTTGGCCGGAGAGGAAGCAGTGATTGCCGTGGCCAGCGAAACCGGATTGCCCCTGACCGTGTTTCGTCCGGTATGGGTGTACGGACCGGGGTGCCCCCGCACCGAAAAGCTCTTCCGTTCCTTAATGAAAGGGACTTTCTTTTACGTGGGCGACGGCAGGAGCCTGCGCCACTGCTTGCACGTCGATGATTTCTGCCACGCCTGCGAACTGCTAGCCACCCGGCCCGAGGCCCTGAACGAGGTGTTCGTGATCGGTGATGGCGGGGCGGTCACCCTGCGCGAACTGATGGCTGCCATGGCCAATGCAGCGGGTTGCCGGGCCCCCTGGCTTCATCTGCCGCTGATGCTGGTCCAGCCGTTGTTTGCCGTGGTGGAGTGGCTGTTTCTGCGGCTCGGGCGGCGCCCACCGGTATCGACCCGCACCCTGAAGTTCTTCACCAACAACACCTCCTTTTCCATTGACAAGGCGCGCCGCCTGCTGGGCTACGAACCGCGGTATTCCATCGCCGAAGGGATGGCGCGCACCATCGCCAGCATCCAGGCGAAAACCCCGGGGAGTCACTGACATGTGCGGCATCTGCGGTTTCACCTGGGACGACCGGGCCGTCGTCACCGCCATGGCCGACGAGATCGCCCACCGCGGTCCCGACCAGAGCGGCTTCTTCACCGGAAAAGGGATCTCCTTTGGCCATCGCCGGCTGTCGATCATCGATTTGTCGGAGAACGGACGGCAACCGATCGCCAATGAAGACGGCAGCCTGCTCCTTTTGCACAACGGCGAGATTTACAACTTTCGCGAACTCCGCGAAGGGTTGGTCGCCCGTGGACACACCTTCCGTAGCCACTCCGATTCCGAAGTGATCCTGCACCTCTACGAAGAGGAAGGGGAGGCCTGCCTGAACCGCCTGAACGGCATGTTCGCCCTGGCCCTTTGGGACAGCAAGCGAAATCGTCTGTTGCTGGCCCGCGACCGGCTGGGGGAGAAGCCCCTCTACTACTGCCAGGCCCACGGCGAGTTGGTTTTCGCTTCCGAGATCAAGGCCCTGCTGAAGAACCCGCGCGTGCCCCGCACGGTAAACGAGACCGCGCTGGACTGTTTCCTGGGTTTCGAATTCATCCCCGCTCCGCTGACCGCCTTTGCCGGCATCCAGGCTCTGGAGGCGGGATCGCTGCTGGTCTGGGAAGAGGGGAAAGGGCAGCCAGAAACCTACTGGCAGCTTCCCGAGGAACGGGAGGAGCGGCCCCTGGGCGAGTGGATCGAGGGGCTGCGCGACCATCTGGAACGCTCGGTGCGCATGCGCCTGGAAAGCGACGTGCCGCTGGGGGCCTTCCTGTCGGGGGGGATCGACTCTTCGACCGTGGTGGCCATGATGCGCAAGGCGGGTAACGGCCCCATCCGCACCTTCGCCCTCGGCTACCAGGAGGCCAGTTTTTCCGAATTCGAGTATGCCCGGGCGGTGGCTCGCCACTTCAACACCATCCACTCCGAGATGATCATCGACCCGATCACCCCCGAAGTGATCGAGCGGGTGGTCTGGCACCTCGACCAGCCCTTCTCGGAATTCTCGGTGCTGCCCTATTACCTGATCTGCCGCAAGGCCCGTGAGCACGTCACCGTCTGCCTCTCGGGCGAGGGGGGCGACGAGG
>CAZTNO010000293.1:0-3356 GCA_964614865.1 uncultured Clostridia bacterium | reverse complement strand
GGTTGACTTGTCTGGCCAGAATTCCTAGAATCGTCCGTATGAACCCTCCCTTTTTATCCGCTGGCCTCCATCGTGGCAGAGGCACCCCCGGCAGGGGGCGGTTTTTCCTGATCCAGGCCCTGGTGCTGCTCGTGGCGAGCGTCTTGCCCGCCCGGGAATCGGGCGGGGGCGCCCCGCTGATCCAGAACTACGAAACCGAGCAGTTCAAGGCCCACAACCAGAACTGGGCCGCGGTGCAGGATGGCCGCAGGGTCATGTACATCGCCAACAAGGTGGGCATCCTGGAGTTTGACGGCCAGCACTGGCAGATCATTTCCACCCCCGACAAGGCCACCATCCGGGCGTTGACCTGCGCCGCCGACGGCACCGTCTACTACGGTTCGATCGGTGATTTCGGCTATCTGGAGGGGTCGGCGGCCGGCAAGGTCGTTGCCGTCTCCCTGAAGGGGGCGATCCCCCCCGTGCAAAGGGCCTTCAACGACGTATGGCAGGTGCTGGACAGCCGGTACGGCGTTTACTTCCTGACCCGGGAGCGGATCTTTCGCCTGGAAAAGGGGGCGGTCCATTCCATCGAGGGGCGCTTCGCCTCGTCCCAGGCATGCACCGTGAACGGCACCGTCTTTTTCGCCGACATCGACCGCGGGCTGTGCATGCTGGAGGGCGACCGGGTGGTCGTTCTCGCTTCCCTGGCCGGCATTTATCAGGGCAAGCGCATCACCCTGACCCCTCTGGGAGGCCTCGAACTGCTGGCCGGGCGCATCAGCGGCGATTTTCTCAAAATCGATCTCTCCTCGCTGTGGGACGAAAAAAACCGCCGCTTCGACGGGTCGCGCCCGGGGGTTGCCGGGATGGTCACCCCCTTCCCCAGCGAAATCGACGACTTGTTGCCGGAAAACACCGGATTCCTCTACAAAAAGGTCGCGGTGACCGCCGACGTTGTTGCCGTCGTCACCGCCAAAAAGGGGATCCTCCTCATCGACCGCCGCGGGAAACGGGTCGGCGTGATCGACAAGAACCGGGGCTTGCTGGACGATACGGTGACCGACCTGTTCGTGGACCGCGACCGCGACCTCTGGGCCTGCTCGAGTTCGGGGGTTTCCCACATCGCCTGGAGCGTCCCGCAAAACACTTTTTCTGCCCGAAACGGCATCGACGGACTGTCTCTGTGCGTGCAAGCCTACGGCGGGCGCCTGTACGTGGGCACGATCCGCAACCTGCTGATCCAGGAGCCCCCCCGGGCCGACCGGCCCGGCGATCCGCCCCGCTTTGTCGCGGTCAAGAACACCCCCAGCGAGGTGTGGCAGTTTCTCGACACCGGAAAAGAGCTCCTGGCAGCCGGCGACGGGTTGTTCCGCATCCAGGGCGACGAGGCGATCCGCATCCCGGGCGGGGCCTCCACCCCCTACTGCCTGGGCACATCGCGACGCTGGCCCGACCACCTCTTCGTCGGCATCATGGGCGGCATGGAGATCTTTACCCGGCAGGCCGGCCAATGGCGATTCCAGGCCCGGATGGCCGGCATCAACCACACCATTCGCGGCATCGCCCAGGACCTGCACGGAGACCTATGGCTGGGCACCGAAACCAAAGGCCTGCTGCGGCTGCACTTCTACGGCAAAGACCCCGGCCAGGTGGTGATCCACCCCTACGGCCCCGGCCAGGGGCTGCCCGGATTGGACAACGTGCTCCCCGTCGTTTACGGGAAGGTGGTCTATGCCCTCACCCGCCAGGGCCTCTATCGCACCGAGCTTTCCGCAGGGCAGCAGCCGTCAGATCCGCTCCACTTCAGCAGAGACCAAAACCTGGGCAAATCCTCCCTGGAAAAGCCCAAAGCCGTCGATTACTTGGTCTTCGATTCGAACGGGGATGCCTTCTTGCAAACCGAAGAGGGGATCGTCTGGGGACGCCTTGGCAAAAACGGCCAATACCAGCTGGAACCGCGCCCCTTCCGGGGGGTTCCGGTACAGACCGGCATGATCTACGCCCACCCCGACGGCAGCCTGTGGTGGCCGGGGCGAACCCTGGTCCGCTTCGATCCCCGGGTTCCCAAAGACTGGGGCTCGCCTTTCGAAACCCTGGTCCGCCGGGTGGTCAGCAAAACCCAGCGCATCCTGTTCGAGGGGGCCTCCGACAGGGCAACCGGGCAAGGTTTTGACAAAAAACCGGCCGGGGTTCCGAGCCCCCGCGAACTCTCCTATCGGGAGAACGGCCTGACCTTCGAGTACGCCGCCCCGTTTTTCGAAAAGCCCGAGACCAGCCAATTCCAATACTTTCTGGAAGGGTTCGACGACCATTGGAGCCAGTGGACCGCGGTGACGAGCAAAGAGTACACCAACCTTCCCGAGGGGGAGTACCGGTTCCGCGTCCGGGCCAAGAACGTGTACGGCACCATCGGCCACGAGGCTGTCTACCCGCTGCGCATCCTACCGCCCTGGTACCGCACGGTGTGGGCGATCCTGCTCTGGATCGTGGGCGGGCTGGGGATACTGGCAGGGATCGTCTTTCTCTACACCTGGAAACTGCGGCGCCAGAAAGACCAGCTCGAACAGATCGTCGCCAAACGCACCCAGGAACTGCGTCAGGCATCCGAACAATTGCGCGAAGCCTCCCTCACCGACTCGCTCACCGGGCTACGCAACCGACGCTTCATCAAAGAGGTTTTGCAACAGGATCTAGACGCCTTCGTCGGGCTCAAAAACCACCTCCTCCATTCCCCCGACCAACGGCTCGCCGGGGAGGCGGAAATGGTGTTCGGGGTCTTCATGGTCGACATCGACTTCTTCAAGAGAGTGAACGACCTCCATGGCCACGACGCTGGAGATCGGGTGTTGTCCCAGTTCGCCGCCGTCCTGAAAGGGTCGATCCGCCTCGACGACGTGGTGGTCCGGCTGGGGGGCGAGGAATTCCTGGTGGTGTTGAAAAAGACCGTCCCCGGGTACCTGCCTATTTTCGTCCTCAAGGTGCTGGAAAAGGTGGCCGCGACCCCGTTCGACATCGGCGGGGGGGAGACCTTGCGCATCACCTGCTCGATCGGTTTTTCCAGCTTTCCGGTCTACGCAGACCACCCCGACCTGCTCACCTTCGAGCAGAGCACCTCGATTGCCGATCTCGGCCTCATGTACGCCAAAGAGAACGGCAGAAACCGGGGCATCGGTTTGAAAGCTGCCGCCATCGCCCCTTCTGGCGAAGAGACCATCCAAAAAATGGTGAACTCGCTGGATATCGCCTTGCGGGACGGCTACCTGGCCCTGGAAGAGGAGATCCTCCCCCCCGCGCGGGGGTAAGACCCTCCGGCCACGGCTCTGACATCCCCCCGTTTTTTCTAGGCGGAAGTCCGAAGAATCTTTTCTGAAGAG
>CAZTNO010000292.1:0-3382 GCA_964614865.1 uncultured Clostridia bacterium | reverse complement strand
CGGCCAGGGCCTGTTGCCCCAGGGTGGCGTAGCGCCCCGCCGCCAGGCGCAGCAACGTCCCCTTGCGGCCGTCGAGGTCGACCACGAGCGAGACTCGCGGCGAAATCGTCTTCCAGGCACGGGGGATGTCCACCCCGAGGACGTTGAGTTGTCCCAGCTGGCTGGAGAACAGCGCCTTGCCATCGTCGGCGGTTCCAGGAGCCATCCAGGTGAAGGACTTCTGCACGAGGTCGCTGTTGATCCCGGCCCGCTCGCTGTCGTACCGGACCCCGAGCGACACGGTGAAGCGGCCGAAGGTGGAGGTGTCGCCGAGAAAGGCGGAAAAACGCTTCAAGTGGACATCGGAGACGAAGTCGGGCACCAGCAAAACCGTCTGGCCGGCGGTGGCCGACAGGGTGGGCCAGAGCAGGGCCCGCTGGTTGGGGTAGAGGACGGTGCCCCGGGTGTTGGCGCTGACCAGGCTGGCCCCCAGGCGCAGGAGGTGGACACCGCCCAGCACCCCCTCGCGGAGGTATTCGCCGTCGGCGCCCAGAGGGAACTGGCGACGGTGGGTGTTGCGGTACGGGTTGGCGTCGAGTTGCAGAGCGGGAGTCGCGACCCAACGGAGGTCGTTCCCCCCCAGGTGGCCCGCGCTGTCCAGAGCGGCACCGCGGGGGGTGGCCACCTGGCGCGATTCGAGCAGGTCGGCCTGGAGGTGGACTGCGGCATTGCCGAACTGCTGGCCCAGGCGCAAGGCCACCAGCAGGGCGGGAGCGCGCTGGTCGAGCAGCGAACCGGCGTTGTGTTGCGGCAAGGTCCACGTCGGGGTCTGGCGGTTGATCTGTTCGTCGAAGAGCACCAGCAGATCCCCGGCACTGTTGCCCGAGCGCAGCGACACCTTGGCAAAAGAGTGGACCAGCCAGTCGGACAGGATGTCGCCCGACTCGGTACGGCCCCGGACATCCTGGGCATGGAAGGCCGCGGTCCAGGTGAGGGCGGGCCCCAGCAACGGGCCGCCGATGCGCGCTCCGTACTGGCCGAAACGATCGATCCCGGGGGAGACGGTCGCCCCTCCGGTGGCGGTGCGTTGCGCGGCCAAATCGGCCGGCAGGGACTTGGCAAACTCCCAGGCCCGGTCGGCCAGGGATAGGGAGACCTCCCCCCCCGTGCTCCCCCCGGCGGTCGGGGTGAGGAAGTGGACCTGCGTCCCCCCGATAGGGCTGGCGAGGTCGGCAGCCCCCTCGGTGACGACGATCTCGTCGTAGGCGGCGGGCTGGAAGTGGAACGGGATGGTTCCGGGGCGGGTGTAGTCGGTCACGACGATGCCGTCGACCCCCCAGGAGGTCTCGTGGGCCATGGTGCCGCCGGGCTGAAAGGCGAACGGCTGGCCGGCAAACCGGCCGGCTACGTCGACCCGGTCGGTGACCATGCCCGGGACGCGGGCCAGCAACCCCGGCAGGGTGCGGGGAGCAGGGCCCGAGCGGAGGTCGGAACGGTCGAAGCGGGTCACCAGGGCTTGCTGCCCGGGATCGAGGGGAGCCCGGCGGATGGTGCCCTGTATCGTCTCCTGGCCCGGGGTCAGGTCGAGGACGACGTCAAGCCATTCGCCTCGCCCCCCTTCCAGCTCGAGGTCGGTGCGGACCGCCGAACGGAACCCGTCGCGCTCGCAAATCAGGGTGTACTTCCCGGGCCGCAGGTAGGCAAAACGGAAGGTGCCGGTGTGGGAGGTCACCGCGCTCGATGCCCCCCCGGTCTCGCCGGTCAGGGTCAACACCACTTCGGCAAGCGCATCGCCCTTGGGACCAGCTACCCGGCCGGACACGGTCGAAAAGACAGGCTGGGCTGTCGCCACGGCGGACAGCAGCAACAGCATCGGGACAATCCAGGAAACAGATTTCATGGCAACCTCCAATGGGTCCCTCGTCAGGACCGGAGCAACAGGAGAGGAGGGCGCGCCCTCCTCATCGGGCCACCCCCGGGGGGGGGCCGTATACCTCACCCTGACGGGTGGAAAAATCGCTTTTGCCGCAGAGCATCGACGCCGCTCCGGGGAAGAGGCGCCTGGCCTCCCTGCCGACCGCGGCGGCGAGTTCGCGGATGTCCCACTGGGCGTGATCGTCGTCGCGCAAGCGGACGAAGTGGTAGATCTCCCGCAGGTTCATGTCCATCACCACCCGCCGCCGGTGGCTTCCGGTCAACGTGTAGTCGGCAACACACCCTACGCGGGGCATCAGGCGGCGATGAAGGCGGCTGGCCGCCGCCGCCAGGTCGAGCAGGAGCGGGGCCAGCCCCGCCTGGCGAAACGAAGGGGGGACCGTCACCCCCAGGCCCGAATCGTAGGGCCCGGTGAGCAAGGTGGCCATGCGATGGCGTTTGAGCTGGGCGAACGCCGCCGCACTCACCACCGCTTCGAAGGTCAACCCCGCCAGTTCGAACTCGCGGGGCGGAGCGTCGAAAAAGGCCATGTCGGTGAACAGGTCGCGATAGGCGGCGGCGACCTCTTCATCGTCCATCGCCAGGGTCACCGATTCGGCAGCCCCGAAGGGAGAGCCGTGGATTCGGGCAAGCAGGGCGGCCAGCACGCTGCGATCGGAACCGCGGCCCGTACCGATCTTGCCGAAGGGGTCGATTTCCCCGCTGACCGGGACGGGCAACCGGCGGACCACCCGTTCGATGCCGGTTTCGAAGGGGCTGGGGGTGGGAAAGAGGATCAGCGAAGGGGCCACCGGCTCGACCAGGGCGTGGATCTGCCCGCCGAGGCGGCGGACCTCTTCGTACGGGCTCAGGGCAAACCGGCGCAGCAGGTGTTCGAGGGCGCGGGCATTCAGGGTCATGCCCAGTTGACCGCAGGTAGCCAGCGGCAACAGGTAGCGGGCATCCTCTTTGGCCATCCCCTCCAGCAAGCGCTCCCCGCCCGAAGAGGCGGTCAGGTCGGGTCGCTGCCGGCGATGAAAGTCGAGCAGGCGCTCGAGGGCCTGCCGGTAGCCGTCGTTCAACTGCTCCACCAGGGCGAGAAAGGCGGGCTGATCGGGGCTGCCCGCGATCTCTTCGGGGATCACGAAATCGCCTTTCAGGGTGACGTAGCGTTGCGACTTCTCGGTGTAGGAGGCCAGGCGGAACGCCTCCAGCGCCTCGAGGGCGATGCGCGACACGCCGAGCACGTCGAGGTTGAACACGGCATGCTCGGCCACCGAATGGTGCCCCATGTCGAAGATGATGGCCCGGCTCGATTTTCGGGCCCGCGAAACGTCGGCCACCGCTTCGCGGCGCAATTCGGGCACTTCCTTCTGGCTGCGGCTGATGCGGGCATAGGCCGCGCTCAGGGTTTCGGGGGTCAGCACCTCGTTACCCTGCCGGTTCAGCCTGGCGAGCACTTCGCAATCGACGTTGAACCCGGCCAGCC
>CAZTNO010000291.1:0-3386 GCA_964614865.1 uncultured Clostridia bacterium | reverse complement strand
ATAATTCGCGGCGAAACAGGCCGACGTCGAGGCCCTCTACGCAAGCACCCCCTGGAGCTATCGCTCGGGCTGGGGCTACATGATGCTGACCAACTTCTTGCCTGGCGGAGGGAACGGCGCCTTCACCATCCACATCGTCGCCACCGACCGCGAGGGGCACCGCGTGATCCTCGGCAGCAAGACCATCACCTGCGACAACCTCCACGCCACGCTGCCGTTTGGCACCCTCGACACCCCAGAGCAAGGAGGGACCATCAGCGGCAGTTCGTACGTGAACTTCGGCTGGGCGTTGACCCCGCAACCCGCGGAGGTACCGACCAATGGTTCGACCATCCAAGTTTGGGTGGACGGCGTGCCGGTGGGCCACCCCACCTACGACCAGTACCGCTCTGACATCGCCACCCTGTTCCCGGGCTACGCCAACAGCGATGGGGCGGTGGGTTTCTTCTACCTGAACCCCGCCAGCCTCACCGAAGGGGCCCACTCGATCGCCTGGAGTGTCGAGGACAGCCTGGGGCGGCTCGACGGGATAGGATCGAGATACTTCTCCGTAGAACATGTCAGCGGCGGAGCAGGTGGACAAAGTGGACAGGATGGACGAAATGATCAGGGAATTGGGGCAGGTTTTGTAGGGGCGACGCGTGCGTCGCCCTCTGCCGAGATCTGCCAATCCATCCAAGACAAAATTGCTGTCGACACCCCGATTCCGTTGCGTGTTCGCCGAGGCTTTACCGGCATCGAGGAAACGGTCTATCCCGACCGCGATGGTCTTGTCGTGATCACCGCCAAAGCGGGCGAACCACTGGCGATATTTCTCGATCCCGACCAGACCGATACGGCCCTGTTAAAGGGCGGATACGATTCGCCCCTACAGGTTCAGGGTCGGTTTTCGGCCTATGAACGGGTGGGGTCTGACATCCGCCCGCTGCCGATCGGTGCCCGCCTCGATTCCGACAGCGGGGTGTTCACCTGGCTGCCGGGGCCGGGATTTCACGGCACCTTCCGCCTCTCTTTTTGGCAAGACCAGGGGAACGGAACGACCATCCTTCACCGGGTTTCGATTCGTCTGGAATAGGGCGAACCAGGGGCGACCCTTCCTTCGGAAGTGGGTGCGACAGCCCCAATTCCCCGTTAAGTATTCGATATGGTTGTGGGAATTGAGGATCGCACCGTATGCCGGGTCGCCCTTTCCCCTTCCCCCTTGATGGGAAGCCTTCCCTGTGGTATGATCCGTTGCGAAATGCGCCTGTAGCTCAATGGATAGAGCGTTGGCCTCCGAAGCCAAAGGTTGCCCGTTCGACCCGGACCAGGCGCATTTTTTCGCAAACCCCTCCCCGCATCTCCTTTCCTTTGGGATTTCTGCCAGTATCCGGTCAGACGGGAATGGCGGTCATCTCGCGCTGCAAATCCTGGGCGAAAGCCTGCAACTCGCGCATCTTCTCGGGGAAGCGATCCTTGAGCTGGTTGAGGTTCTCAACCCAGGCCTCGGCTTCGCGGCGCAGTTCAATCAGCCGGGTACGCACCCGCTCCGATTCCTCCCGCAACGAGCCGACCTTGCGATCCAGGGCCAGGCCGCACTCGTCGCGCAACTGCCGCATGCGTGCGGCGGCCTGGTGGAACTCTCCGCGCAGGTTGCGAAAACCCGTTTCCAGGGTCTTCAGGTAATCGTCGCGAAGTTGGGTGATCCCCCTGACCACGGCCGCCTCGTACTCCACGCGAAGCTCGTGCATCAGCTCCCGCACCGGCACGATCTTGTCCACCCGATAGGCGTTGGCTCCACAAAAGGCAAAGCCCCCGTCCATTTTTCCCTGTCTGGCGTTGTCGAGAGCCACCGAGATGCAGTAGTCCGCTTTTTCGATTTCACAACTCTCCAGACACTTCCAGGCACACCGCTTGACGTTGCGGATCCCGGCGGCGGCATTGGCCAGGAACCGGTTGCCGATGGCCCGACCGGGCATGCCGACCGGGCTCTTGATGATGACGATATCCTCGGCCCGGCAGCGGACGTAGGTCTCTTTGAACCGGCGGTCGGCGTCACACTCGTCGGTGGCCACGAAACGGGTGGCCATCTGCACGCCGGAGGCGCCAAGGGCAAGCATTCGGTGGATGTCCTGACCGGTGAAGACCCCACCACCGGCGATCACCGGGATGGGACGGTTGTACTTTTCGGCAAAGGCGGCCACCGCCCCGACCACCTGGGGCACCACGGCCTCCAGTTGGTAGGCCGGTTGATCGAGGTGTTCGGGGGCAAACCCCAGGTGCCCCCCGGCCAGCGGCCCCTCGACCACCACGCCGTCGGGAACATCGTGGTACGACTTGTCCCAGTACTTGAAGATGAGATCGGCGGCCCGGCTTGAAGAGACGATCGGCACCACCTTGACGTTGGCTTCGCGCAATCCGGCCACCGGGATGTTGCGGATCGGCAGCCCGGCGCCCATGAACACCACGTCGGCCCGCTCTTCGATCACCACCCGCATCAGGTCGGGGAAATCGTTGAGGGCCACCATGACGTTGACGCCGATCGCCCCGGAGGTCTTGGCCCGAGCCTTGGCGATCTCGCGGCGCAAGGCCCGGCAGTTGGCTTGCAGGCCGTTCTGGTAGTAGTCGGGCTCGATCATGCCGATGGCGTTGGCGGCGATCACGCCGAGCCCCCCCTCGTTGGCCACGGCCGAAGCCAGGCCCGAGAGGGAAATGCCCACCCCCATCCCCCCCTGCACGATCGGGGTCTTGATCTCGAGGTCGCCGATTTTCAGCGTGGGCATGGAAAAGAATATCATGGTGCTCCTTGCGCGGTTCGTGATCGGTCACTCGAGCGGCCTGAACCAACGATCCCTGTCACAATAATGTACCCATTTTCTCACAGAACCCATCGCCATGCAAAGATTATCTCCCCCCAGGAACCGCCTGATCGCCCTCAGTTTCAGAACAAGCCGCATCGGACGGGGTCGACCGGGGCGATGATTTTTCGCGGGTCCAGTCCAGACGGAGTTGCGCCGAAAAGGTGGCCCGTTCCACCTCGATCTGCCGCACCACGCACCGGGCCACCCGATCTTCGATGCCGACCACGTACCGGTCGAGGCCAGGGTCGCCCGGGTTCAGAAAATCGGAGGAACGCTCGATCAGCTGGATCAGCGACATCACGTCGCAAAGGAATCGTCCCCCGGCGACCCCGGCGATTTTTTCGAACGCCTGTTCTGATTCGAACACCAGCGTGATCGACTTCCGTCCCCCCCTGGCGGCGATCCGGCTCAAGGCCTGAGCGAGTTCGAGGGCCATTTCCAGCGGGTCGCCCGACTGTTCCAGGATCTTGTCCTCCACCGACACCCGCACGTGCTCGACATGCAAACCGAGCTGCACCGACCCTACTTCGTACTCTTGCCCGCCGT